>JAEUQP010000562.1 GCA_016789645.1 Acidobacteriota bacterium
GCCAAGTTGCGCGAATATCTGGTGCGCGGCGGCTTTCTGATCCTGGATGATTTCTGGGGCGAATACGAATGGCAGAACGTGCAGGAACAAATGCGAAAAGTCTTTCCCGAATATCCGATCAAGGAACTGCCGCTCGATCACCCGTTGTTTCATTGTTATTTCGACATTGACGAAGTGGTTCAAGTTCCGAATGTCAGCAACGCGATTTACTATGGCCGGACGGATGAAAAAGGCGGCATCGTTCCGCACTTCGACGCCATTGTGAACGAAGAGGGGCGCGTGATGGTCTTCATTGCCCGCAACTCCGACAACGGCGATGCCTGGGAATGGATTGACGAACCTCGTTATCCGCTGAAATACGGATTGGCGGCTTACCGGCTGGGAATGAACGTCATCGTTTATGCGATGACTCATTGAATGAGTTGCAGATTTGAGGAGCCGCAGATGGACGCAGATCAACGCGGATTCAAACATGGGGATTTGACGGAAAAGATCATCGAATGAGTTGGAAACCTGAGGAGCCGCAGATGGACGCAGATCAACGCGGATTCAAACATGGGGATTTGACGGAAAGGATCATCGGTGTCTTCTATGATGTTTACAATGAATTAGGGCATGGTTATCTGGAAGCGATTTATCGCGAAGCAATGATGATCGCTTTAACTCAGGTAGGGTTCAAAGTTGAATGTGAAGTGCCGCTTAAAGTTTGGTTTCGTGGGCAGAATATAGGGAATTTCAAAGCCGATCTGACGGTTGACGGAGTGGTAATTCTGGAACTCAAGGCTGCTCGAATGCTGGATTCAGTGCATGAAGCCCAACTGCTTAATTATCTGCGGGCGACAGAAATCGAAGTCGGATTGTTGTTTAACTTTGGTCCAAAGCCCTCGTTCAAACGAGTCGCTTTCGATAACGCCAGAAAGCAGATCAGCGTTTATCAGCGTTGATCTGCGGCTTTCTACACGACAAATTTATATCCGACGCGATGCACGGTGATGACGAATTTCGGGTCGTGCGGAGTGTCTTCAATCTTCTGCCTCAGCTTGGCAATGTGCATGTCCACCGTGCGCGTCAGCGGAAAGCTCCCGTATCCCCAAACTGAATCCAGCAACTGATCGCGTGTGATGACTTCGCCGCGATGTTCGATGAAGTATTTCAGGATGTTGAATTCGCGCGGCGACATTTCAATCGGCTGGCCGGCTTTGCTGACTTCAAAGCGCTTGAAATTGACCATCACGTCGCCGAATTTGAATTCGTCTACGGAATGTTCCGGTTTGCGATTGGAGCGGCGAATCAGGGCTTCGACGCGCGCCATCAGTTCCATGAAACTGAACGGTTTGGTGACGTAATCATCCGCGCCGATTTTCAATCCGACGACCTTGTCTATTTCCTGTCCGCGCGCTGTCAACATAATGATCGGCGTTTCATTGCCCGTGCTGCGAAGCTGTTTGCAGACATCAAACCCGCTCATTTTGGGCAGCATCACGTCCAGCACGATCAAATCCAGATCGCGGTCAGAAGCCAGTTTCAACCCGACCGCACCGTCGCGCGCCACCTGAACCGTGTAACCTTCGTATTCAAATCCGTCGCGCAGCGCGACCGCCATCGCTTGATCGTCTTCCACAATCAAAACCTTTCCATTCATTCTGCTTCTTTCGCTCCCTGGTAATGATTTCGATTCAGCTGCCCGTCTGGCTGCTGATTTGCAGGTTGTGGCCAAAGGCGGAATTGCCTTCGGGGTTCACCGGTTTGGGCATCGAACCCGCGTCGGTCGGCAAATGAAGCACAAAGGTGCTGCCTTTGCCTAATTCGCTTTCGACGGTGACTTTGCCGTGATGAGCTTCGATGATGTGCTTGACGATAGACAATCCCAACCCGCTGCCTTTGACATCGTGAACCAGCACGTTGCCGACGCGATAGAATTTTTCGAAGACTTTTTCGCGTTCTTCGCTGGCGATGCCGATGCCGAAATCGCGCACGGCAATGGTGACGAATCCGTTTTGTTGTCCCAGTGCGACGTTGATCTCGGTTGCTTCGCCGGAGTATTTGACCGCGTTATCCAGCAAGTTGATAAAGGCCTGCGCGATGGCTTCCTGATCAATGACGACCGGCGGCAAACTCTGCTGCGGTTTCTCCAGATGAACCGTGAAGCCATGCTGATCCAGCACGATTTCAAATGTCTTCAGCGTTTCATTCACCACTTGCTCTACGTCTGCCTGCTCAAACTGGTACGTTTTCTGGCCGGATTCGATTTTGGAAAAATCCAGAATGTTATTGATGAGCTGGGTCAATCGGCGACTTTCGGTTTCGATGTACTCGCCGTATTCCCGCACTTTGATTTCGCCTTTGACGCGACCGAGTTTGAGGAATTCGCCGAACACGCGAATCGAAGCCAGCGGCGTTCGCAATTCGTGCGAGACGTTGGAAACAAAATCAGCTTTCATTTGAGACAATTTCATTGCGCGTGACGCGGTTCTGAGCGCCAGCACAATGCCTCCGATCAAGACCAACGCCGTCAACGCCGAAAACGCCAGGTTGGTGAGAAAATACCGACGGCTCCATTCCTCTTCGGTCATGTGCCGCATCCGAATGCCTAGAAACCAGTCAGTGAAAATGAACTGGAATTGCCAACCCACCTCAAACGCTTTGCCTTCGTACTGTTGGTTGGCGAATACCAGTTTGTCCTGTTGATCCAGCACCGTCACGATCACGTCGCGATATTCGTCGGGGAACCAGCTCGGGGCCAACTCGGCAATGGCCGGCGTCAGGTAATCGTTCAAAAAGACCTGGTCGTCCAGAAACATGCCCGCCACGCCAACTACCTGCGATTGATCGTTGACTATCGGCCTGACGATGATGCGATTTTTGGGATCGCGTTCGTCCACCGTCGGGCGAAGCGATTTCGGCGTGCTTTTGGTCATGATCATCGCCATCCAGTTGGCGGCGGCGGCATGAGCAGCACTGCGTTCCTGCATTTCCACCTGCTTGGATTGGCCGCTTTCCTTCGGGTAAATAAACGTCCCGGAGCGGGGATCGTAAAAGCTGATGGTCACGTAAGACGGTTCGTCGCGTCCGCTGATGATTCCCACAAACTGAAGCCGCGCGCCTTTGAACTGATGTTTGGAAAAATGTTCCTGCACCTGTTTGAAATCAATGGCGGTGCTGGGGTCGTAATCCGGGTTCGGATATTTGTGATTGAACGCCGTAGACGGAACGCCCAGTGTGGCCTCGGCCTGATCTTCGTAAGTGGTGATGACTTTTTTGACCACTTCAAACAAATACCGGCGCAAATACGCTTTGCGTTGGTAAGGCAAGGTCGCTTCCAGTTGCGAAAGCGATTTGTATTGCAGCCACAGATGCGCCAGCAGCGGAATCGCCACCGCAATCAATCCGACCCACAACAGGTTTTGCCGAAAAAACTCTCTGAACTTCGACATCTGATTTCCCTCGCGAAAAGTATACATCGTTCGAAGCGTCCGTTTGGCAAGGCCGGGCGCTGTTTTACAAATCGGTTACAGCTTTTACCGGTTTTTACTCGCTTTTGAAGACATTTACTCAGGCTTGTACGAAACTGCAAACATCTTGAGACAGAGCCGGTCGCGCCTGTCGAACAAGTCCTTAATGTGAAGTCCCAGGTGGAAGGAGACGTTTTCAAATGGCAAATGAAGCTGCACTGAAATCCGTTGAACTGGAACCGGTTCCACAACCGCGTCCGGCATTGACGCTGGTCAACCAACGCGCGATTAGTTACAGCGATTATGAATGTTTTGCCGGAGTCAGCCAGAACGTCAACGACCTGAGAACTTTCATTGGAGCCCAAGCCGCTCAAACGCACCCGGTGTTGCTGATCGGCGAACGCGGGTTACGACAGGAACAGGTTGCCAGAGTGTTGCATCAGGCTGGCGCACAATGGGGACAACCGTTTTTTGCCGTCAATGCTCACGGATTGAGCAGCGATGCGTTGCACAGTTTGTTGTTCGGGACACACGGCCACGGCGGGATGATTGAAACCGTCAAACAGGGCACAATTTACATCAACGAACTGACCAGTTTGCCGCTGTTGCTGCAACAGAGGTTTGCCGTTTACCTGGAAGAACATCGCTGGCGCGAACGCGGCGGCAATGGCGGACGCCAGCGATTGATTTTCGCTTCGGAATGGAATCCTGCGGATCGAACAGCGGAAAATCGCATTGCGTATGGGCTGGTTGAAATGCTGCGTCCGCACAGTTTCACGATCAAACCGCTCCGCGAACGCAGCGAAGATGTGCAATATCTGGCCAAACATCTGCTGACACGGTTGACGCAAAAGCTGCGAAAAGGCGATCACGAAATCGCGTCTGAAGCGCTGCACGCCTTGCAGGAATACAGTTGGGAAGGAAACATTGACGAGTTGGAAGCCGTTTTGGAAAGCGCCGTCAATTGTTTGCCGCCGCCGCAAATTGAAGAATCGGCATTGCCTTCGCGCATCCGATACGCGCGATTGAAATCGCTGCCGCCAGAAGGCGTTGATCTGCCGGAAATCGTGGACGATTTCGAACGCAACCTGATTGCGACAGCGTTGCGCCAATGCGGCAACAGCCAGACCAAAGCTTCCAGGCTGCTGGGGCTGCGCGTGCAAACGTTGAACATGAAATTGAAACGCTTCGCCGATCAAGGTCGGCCTTTGTTATGACAATGAAGACATTTGCCAAGTTTGCCTTTGTTTTGGTTTCGGTTGCGCTGCTGGCGTCAACTCCCGGCAGCGCGCAGCAAAAAGTCACGCTTGATGATTTGGCTTGGCTGGCGGGTTGCTGGCAAGACGAGCGCGGCAATCGGTTTCGCGAGGAAAACTGGACCAAGCCGCGAGGTGGCACGATGCTCGGCATTGGGCGTCAGGTCCGGGATGGCAAGACCACCGAATACGAATTCATGCGAATTCACGAAGACAAAGGCGAGATTTATTTCACCGCCAAACCGTCTGGCCAGCCGGAAGCATCGTTCAAATTGATTTCATTCGCCGACGGCAAGGCCACGTTTGAAAACCCGCAGCATGATTTTCCGACGCGGCTGATTTACGGCAAACAGCCGGATGGTTCCTTGCTCGTTCGCATTGAAGGATTGATGAACGGCCAGAAGCGCGGAATTGATTTTCCATTCAAACGCGCCAAGTGTGACTAAAGACGATTTTTTCAATCGCCGCAGGTTTCGCAGGTACCGCAACATTTTGCAGGAGATCACGGTCAGGCAAGCTGGTTATGTTTGCCGTTGCGGTACCTGCCAAGCCTGCGGCGATTTTTAATTTCCCCGATTCAAGCTTTCTCTGAACAATTTCGCTTACGAGGGTGAGAGCAGGAGACGCCCTGTTTCCCAAACGAAGTTCAACCTTCAGCCATTGACCAAGGAGTAAGCATGAAATTCGCAAAGACCATTCTTTTCGCAGCCATTCTGTCTGTCGGATTCTTATCGCAATCCGCACACGCCCAAAGCTGCCAGGCTTTGTTGACAGACCTTATCAACCACGCTTCCAAACAAGACGGCAACGACAATTACATTGCGTTTCAAATGACAGGCAACCGCGAAACTGCCGATTGGGCGCAATACACAACTGGAACTCTGCGGTACACACCTGCTCGTTTCTTCGGAAATTTCTTGTTGCCTCCGCGATTTGGCGGCGAAGCCGAACAATCATTCAGTGACCGCATCTGGACAGAGCCTCCTCCGCAAGGCGGATTGTTCGGAGTGCAACATCCATTCAGCCCTTATGCCAAAGACAAGTTGCGAGTCAGTTTCAACATCAGCCCATTCATCTTCAATGGGAATTATGGCGACCTGACGTACACGTTACTCAGTTGGGGAAATGCTTCGGCAACGGTGACGCCGCAATGCCAGGGCAACTATATGTACGCATACCTGAACGATCAGATGCTGACATTCAGCTTCAGGAAAGTTAGCGCCGCGATTCCTCATTGATCGCGTCCTTTTCAAAATAAAAATCGCTGGCTGGAATGTGAACTCAGCCAGCGATTTTGTTTTGTCGGACTGCAATCGGTTTAGTCGTAATATTCCAGCCCCAGGTGAGTGATCAGCTCTTCGCCGCGCAAATGCCGCAGCGTGTTTTTCAGCTTCATCAACTGAATAAACAAATCGTGTTCGGGGTAAAGCTGCGGAGCGCACATCGGCGATTTGAAATAAAACGACAGCCATTCCTGAATGCCGCGCATGCCCGTGCGCTGAGCCAAATCCATAAACAGCGCCAAGTCCAAAACAATCGGCGCAGCCAGAATCGAATCCCGGCACAGGAAATCAATCTTGATCTGCATCGGGTACCCCAGCCAACCGAAGATGTCTATGTTGTCCCAGCCTTCTTTGTTGTCGCCGCGCGGTGGGTAATAGTTGATGCGAACGATGTGTGAAAAATCCTGGTAAAGGTCTGGATAAACTTCGGGCTGTAAAATGTGTTCAAGCACCGAAAGCTTCGATTCTTCTTTGGTTTTGAACGAACCCGGATCGTCCAGCACTTCGCCGTCGCGGTTGCCCAGAATGTTCGTCGAATACCATCCGTGCAGCCCCAGCATGCGAGCTTTCAATCCCGGCGCAATCAAGGTCTTCATCAACGTCTGGCCGGTTTTGAAATCTTTGCCGCATATCGGCAAATTCTGTTTTTCAGCCAGTTCGGTGATTGCCGGAATGTCTACGGTCAGGTTGGGCGCGCCGTTCGCGAATCCGACGCCGGATTTCAGCGCGGCGTAGGCGTAAATCATCGAAGGCGCGATGGCTTTGTGATTTTCCTTCATCGCCTTCTCAAAACTGGCCAGCGTTTTGTGAACGGCGTGTTGTTTGATGAAGACTTCGGTCGAAGCGCACCAGACCATGACCATCCGCGAGCATTTGTTCTTCTTTTTGAACTCGGCAATGTCGGCCATCAACTGTTCGGCCAAATCCATTTTGGTTTTGCCTTTTTTGACGTGTGTACCGTGCAGCCGTTTGACGTATTCCTGATCGAAGACCGCTGGCATCGGTTTGACCTTCGACAACTGCGGCTTCAATTGCAACAGCAATTCTTTTTCCAGCACTCCGGCATGCATTGCGGCTTCGTAGGCGTTCTCTTCAAAAATGTCCCACGTCCCGAAAACCAGATCGTCCAGCCCGGCCAGCGGCACGAAGTCTTTGATCAGCGGGCTGCGGCCTTCCGTCCGTTTGCCCAAGCGAATGGTTCCCATCTGAGTCAAACTGCCAATCGGTTTGGCCAGGCCTTTTTTGATGGCTTCGACGCCTGCGATGAACGTAGTCGTGACGGCTCCCATCCCGACCAGCAACACTCCCAGCTTGCCTTTGGGTTCGGCAATCGGCGCTCCTTTTTCAATCATAGCTACACTCTCCTTGTTTAAATGAAACGGGGTTTGAATCATTCGGGAGAGTAGGCGAAAGCGGTGGCAAAATCTTGCGCGTTCTTGCGGATTCTTGTCGTTGGCTTGCTGCTCCAGAACAAGTCATTCGATGAAAAGCAGTGAGATTTCCTTATGCTATTATCAGTTCGCAAGATTGAAGAAGCTCGACATATACTGTGAGCTTGGGTGTTGCGTGGGTAGGCTAAAAGTTGACGAATTTACTCAGATGAGGAAGGAGAAATTATGCAAATCACAGTTGAACTGTCTGCGACAACTTACGAAAACCTCTGCCGGCAGGCGCAACGCAAAGGATTGTCGGTTGCCCAGATAGCCGAGCAGTTGATTGAGGAGTCAGAGGAACAACGGCGAGCCGCTTTTTTTGACCGCCTCCGGGCCGAAGGACGGATATTGCCGAAAAAGCCTTTGCCGCCGGAATATCAGCGAGTTTACAAACGCATAGACGTTCAGGGAACGCCGGTTTCCGAATGCCTGATTGAGGAGCGGCGCTGATGGCGACTTACTTTTTTGGTAGCAGCGCGTTGGTCAAATACTACATCAACGAAGTGGGCAGCGGTTGGGTTGAGTCTTTGATCAACGCGAATCCTCCAAACGATATTGTCATTGCCCAAATCACTGGTGTAGAGGTTGTCGCTGCGGTGTCGCGTCGTGTTCGTGCGGGGATGACTTCTGCCGCTGATGCCTCAACAGCAATCAACGCATTTCGCAATGATTTTCAGGCAAAGTACATTGTTGCGCCGCTAACCAATCTGCTTTTTGATGCGGCAATGAATCTTGCGGAACTGCACCAATTACGAAGTTACGATGCAATGCAGTTGGCTGTGGCCGTGGACTTCGAAGCCGAGATGACAGCCGTTGGTATTGGACCGCTGACATTGATTTCAGCGGATGTCGAATTGAATCAAGCTGCTCAAGCAGAAGGATTGCTGACCGATGATCCGAATCAGCATCCGTAAACGAGCAAGACAAACCCTTTCTGGGAAAGCTCACAAATAACCGAGAAATTCCTTATCGGAGCCGATCAGCGAATTCACCAATTCCGAAGCCGCTTGCCATTGGCCGACCAGCGGATACGCCAGCAGAGCCAGTTTGGCCAGTTGGCGGGACTTTTCCGTTGCTGCGCGGATCGTCAGCCGTTCGTATTCCTTCACCGATTGCACCAAACCAAGCACTGAATCCGGCAAGTCGCCGATTGACTCCGGGCGAGCGCCTTGCCAGTTGATTTGGCAGGGAACTTCGACCACGTCGTCGGCTTTCAGGCCGTTGATTGAACCGGCGTTGGCGACGTTGACGACAACGCGCGAAGGCTGGTCGCTCATCAACGCCATCATCACATCCAGCGCGATGCGGTGATAACCGGTGGCGGCGGTGAACGGGTCTTCCTGTTGTTCGATGCCGGGTTGAAACGCCGAACCGGCTTCGGCTTCGAGTTTCATGTAAGCGCCGGAACGTTGTTGCAGGTAATGGCGGTAAATCGTTAGAGCTTCGGGCAAACGATTGGCTTTGAGTTCAGCGTGAAGCTGGTCGAACAATTGCACGTTGAGTTGGGCGATTTCTTCGCCGCGGCTGGTTCCGGCTTTGCGTTGGTTGGCCAGTGCGCGTTGCTGTTCGTAATAAAAAAACAGGTATTCGCTGGGAATCAGCCCCAACGCGCGAATCATTGCCGGGTCGAAGAGTTCGGAGTGATACAGGCTGTGCAGCGCCGCGTCGTCGTTCATCAATTGGGCGGTTACGTCTTCGCCGTGGAGCGTCACGCGGCGAATCCAGCCCAGATGATTCAAACCGAAGTACTCACAGTTGATGGCTTCAAGCGGCGCGTTCAGAGCCAGTGCGACGCGATGAAACATTTCGCTGGGCGTGTCGCAGATGCCAATCAGTTTTAATTTGGAGTGAGCTGATAGCGCCTGCGTAATCAATCCCGCCGGATTGGTGAAGCTGATGAACCAGGCTTCGGGCGCAAGGCGTTCGACCACGCGAGCGTGCGCCAGCGTGACAGGAATGGTTCGCAGCGCCATCGCCAATCCGCCAAGCCCTGTGGTTTCCTGACCGGCGATGCCGTGTTCGATGGCCAATCGTTCGTCTTTGGCTCGAGCGGCAATGCCGCCAACGCGAATGCTGCTGATGACGAAATTGGCGCCTTCGACGGCTTGTTCGAGTGTCGCGGGCGTAGTGATTTTGACTTCGTTGCCGAATTTGCTGGCGATGTGGCGGGAAAGCGCGGCGATCAATTGCACGCGTTCCGGGTCAACGTCGAATAAGGAGATT
>JAEUQP010000623.1 GCA_016789645.1 Acidobacteriota bacterium
AGCAGTCAATTCGAACCGGTTTACATAGACTGTCAGGACGCGAAATGGCACGAGAGCGATCAGGCGTTTTGTTACAACCTGGCGCGCGAGATCTTCGAGCGGCTGTTTCAAAGCGATGACGTGAAAGGCATTCGCCAACCGCGAGAAGCGCAGTTTGAGAAAAACGCCTTCACGCGGTTGGACGAATACCTCGATCAATTCAAGCGGCTGGTGACGGAGCGCGGCAAACGCATTCTGCTGGCGTTTGACGAATACGAAGGGTTGGAAGACAGCATCGCGGGCGGCGACATCTCGAAAAATGTACTGGGCAAGTTGCGCAACATCATTCAGCACCGCGCCCGCATCGTCGTGCTGGTGTCGGGCAGCCATCGCTTCGAAGAACTGACCGGCGTGAACTGGGCGAGTTATTTGATCAATACGCGGACGCTCGAACTCAGCTTTCTGGACGAGCCGTCCGCGCGCGAATTGCTGACCGAACCCGTGCCGCAGTTGCAGTACGAAGACGGCGTGCTGGAAGAAATCCTGCGCCTCACGCGCTGCCAGCCTTACCTGTTGCAAGCCGTCGCGTCGGAACTGGTCAATCACTTGAACGAATTGCAAAAGACGACTGCCGAGCGCGCCGACCTTGATGCCGCCGTCAACAAAGTGCTGACCAGCGCGGGCGCTTACTTTGCGAATACGTGGCGCGAAGACAACTCGCCGACCGAACAAACCGTCTTGCGCGCTTATGCCGAAGGCGCGAGCGAACGCGTCGCTACGGCGGAATTCCAGGCGGCGATGCAAAGCCTCATCCGCAAGGAAATGATGGAACGCGACGGCGACGCTTACCGGCTGGCCGTGCCGCTGTTTGGGTTGTGGATTTTGCGGAATCAAGTGGATTGACCCCCCACTCAGCGGAAAACGTATGAAGACGACAAAGAACTCGATTAATGAACAGTACCCGCATATCGCCAAGTGGGTGGAGACGCACGGCTGGATTGAAATCGGGCAGCAATATCACTGCGGTTTCATTGTGGCGTTGGATGAAGCGCTGGCGAAATGGTTCAAAGAAAACGAGTAAGGAAGGGAAAAGATGGAAATTGCGATTTTACTGTTTGACCGATTTACTGCGTTGGATGCCATTGGTCCGTATGAAGTGCTCAGCCGCATCCCCAATGCGTCGGTGAAGTTCGTCGCCAAACAGGCTGGGTCGGTTCGCTCGGATCAAGGCAGTTTGGCGATCATAGCGGATTATTCGCTGGATGAAGTTCCTTCGCCGGACATCCTTGTGGTTCCGGGTGGACCGGGGCAATCGGCGTTGATGGAAGACGAACCAATTTTGAATTGGATTCGCCGCGCGCACGAAACGTCAACATGGACAACTTCGGTTTGCACCGGTTCGCTGTTGCTGGGAGCGGCGGGATTGTTGAAAGGGGTGAAAGCGACATCGCATTGGCTGGCGGATGGCGTGTTGAGCCAGCTTGGTGCGGAGCCAACTGCCGAGCGCGTGGTCATCGAAGGCAAAATCATTACGGCAGCCGGAGTCTCGGCGGGGATTGATATGGCATTGAAACTGGTGGCGTTGGAATGCGGCGAAACGTGGGCGCAATCCATTCAGCTTGGCATCGAATACGATCCGCAACCGCCGTTTGATGCCGGTTCGCCATCGAAAGCTCCCACGGAAATCGTCGAACGATTGCGAAGCCGCAGCCGGTTTTTCATGCAATAACCCATTCCGAATTCGATCGGAAGTCAGGCCTGCGAACAAAGGGCTGCTTTTGTGCAATCTGGCGAACTCGCTTATCCTGACCATTCCTTTCACAATTTTTTTCACTCGCCCCCCGTTACACAATGGAACTGATCAAACAATTTCTCGACCTCATTCTTCACCTCGACAAACATCTGGTTGACCTTGTCAAAGATTACCAGTCGTGGACGTACGGCATTCTGTTTTTGATTATTTTCGCCGAAACCGGTTTGGTGGTGACGCCATTTTTGCCCGGTGATTCGCTGCTGTTCGCCATTGGCGCGTTGGCTTCCAAAGGCGAACTGAATGTGTTTTTGGTCGTCGTGCTGCTCAGCATTGCGGCGATTTTGGGGGACACGGTGAATTACTGGATCGGCAAGCTCGTCGGGCCGAAAGTGTTTACCAGCGAAAGTTCGCGCTGGCTGAATCGCAAACATCTGGAACGGACGCACGAATTTTATGAAAAATACGGCGGCAAAACGATCATCATCGCCCGCTTTATGCCGATCATTCGCACGTTTGCACCGTTCGTCGCCGGTATCGGCAACATGAATTACGGAAAATTTTTGCTGTACAACGTCGTGGGCGGGATTATCTGGATCGCAGGCTTTACGTATGCGGGCTACTTTTTCGGAGAAATCCCCATCGTCAAACGCAATTTCACGCTGGTGATTTTCGGCATCATCATCGTGTCCGTGATGCCTGCGGTGATCGAAGTTCTGCGAGCGCGGCGTGAAGCGAAAAAGAAAGCGGCTCAACCGGCTCAATAAAACAGATACTTGCGCCAATTTTCGTCCGAACGGCCCAGGTACCGCATGATCTGGCGGTTGACGTGCAAACTGAACGATTGCGGTCGTTTCAGCAATTTCATGCCAACTTCTTCCGGCAGTTTGTTGCCTTTGTGGTTGTTGCAGCGTCGGCAACAGGCAACCAGATTGTCCCAGTTGGAACTGCCGCCGCGTGAACGCGGAATGACGTGATCCAACGTCAGGTCCGCCGGGTTGAACACCTTTCCGCAATACTGGCAGGTGTAATGATCGCGCAGCAAAATGTTTTTCCGCGACAGGCTCTTGCGCTCAAAAGGGATGTGTTTGTATTCCGTCAGCCGAATGACTGACGGCACATGCAGCGACGTTCGCGCCGAATGATAAAAACTTTCGTGACGCTCTTCGGTTCGGGCCAGACCTTTCAGAATCAACACGACAGCGCGCCGCGTTGAACACACATTGATCGGCTCGTAAGTTGAATTCAGGACTAAAACTCTGCCATTCATCAAAACACCTCGTTGAAAACAGAAACGCACCGGCAAACATGCCAGTGCGCGATCAGGATGATAGCTGGTTCGGCGACGTGGACAAACGCCCCCGAAGTTTTGATTCTTGAGATGATGAAATTTGTTGGAGTTTGAAGCGCGCGAAGAGACGGCTCGCGGCGTACGCAAGCGGGTATGAAAGCGAACGATTGAGAATGAGAAGGTTTAGCTAAAAGCCTGAAGATCGCACCTCTTCAAAAACTGCTGGAATCTGTGCCAATCAAACTCTCTTTTCAAAACGTCTTATCGGTCAATTCGGTTAAATCATTCGATCAATTCTTAAAGGATCACCCGGCCATCACATCCATACTCGGAAACCAATCAGAGAGTTGGAGCGACGCGGCGGATTATACAGCACCAACCGCCAAAGCTGTAAAGTTAAGATCAGGTCAAACGTGGCTCGGGCAGAGAAATCAGGGTGGTGAAAATTCGCCACTGCAAATCTGAAATCCGCAATTCGCGTCAGGTTGGGCTATAATCCGTTCCGCGTTTGTTACAGTTGCTCCGCCCCCAAAACAATCGAAAAAGAGGGAAGATGGAAATTCACATCCGAACCAATGGCAAGGTCACGATCATAGACTTGGCCGGAAACCTGATCATCGGCAAAAGCGAAGAGAGTTTGCGAATGACAATCACGCAACTGATTGCCGAAGAGCGGGTGATGTTGTTGCTGAATCTGGCAGATGTGCCCACGATTGACAGTTCCGGCATTGGCGCCATGATCAAATCCTTTACCAGCGTCAAAGCCGTCAACGGCAAACTGAAAGTGTTGAAACCGTCGCGCATGGCGCATCAACTGCTTTCGATCACCGGCCTGCTTTCCGTGCTCGAAACATTCGAGGATGAAAAGACGGCAATCTCTTCTTTTTGAATTATGAATTCGGAATGACGAAGGAGAGGTGATCTCGCCTTTTGAGCTTGGTTCTCATTTCATTGATCATTTTTACATCCCTCGTTATTCATCCGGCAATCCATGAACAAGTCGGCGCAACTGAAAATCATCAACCGGTTTGGCGTGACGCGGTTTCTGCCGCTCGATAAACCCGTGTTTTCCATTGGGCGCAAAGCGGAAAACGATCTGCAATTGTTGTCCGACACGGTTTCGCGCCAGCACGCTGAAATTGTTTACGAAAACGACACCTTTTATCTGGTGGATGTCGGCAGTAAACGCGGCACATACGTCAATGATCAGCGCATTGAACGCTGCGCGTTGCATCACCAAGATCGGTTGCGCATTGGCGGTGACGACGAACAACAAATCATCTTTCTGGATGATTCTGTCGAAAATGCTTCGGCGATTTTCAACAGCAGCCCCAGCTTGACGCTGTCGTCCCCGTCGAAAGATCGCTCGCCCATTACCTCTGCCAACGAAGAACTGCAAAAGCTGGCGCGATTTGTCGAAGTCAACCAGGCGTTCAAGTTTTCCATGACGCCCGACGATGTCTTGTGTCTGATTGTGGATGCAGCGATAGAAATCACCCAGGCAGAACGCGGCTTTCTGATGCTGCTCAACGCCGAAGGCAATCTGGAATTCAAAGTCGCGCGCGACCGAAACCGCAATTGGATACTCGGCAACGAATTCGAAATGAGCCGGTCAGTCGTCGAAGAATCCTTCAAACAAAACCGCAGCGTCATCATCAACGACAGCAAAGTCACCATGGCCGGGACGCAGCGCGACAGCGTTCGCAATCTGGATTTACGGGCAATTGCCTGCATTCCGCTGCGCCGGTTTCAGATGACCGAAAACATGGATGCGACGACCATCCTGAAACGCGATGTGATTGGCGTGCTGTATGTGGACAGCAATGTGTCCGGCGAAACGTTGACGCAAACCAGTTTGAAGCTGTTGGAATCGCTGGCGTTCGAGGCGACTAAATCTCTGGAAAGCGTGCGGCTGATGCATGAAGAAGCCGAGAAGAAGAACCTGGAACTGGAACTTGGCATGGCGCGCGAAGTCCAGGTTGCGCTGTCACCGTCTGCCATCAAGGCAATGGAGCATTTCGAAGTTGCCGCCAGCAGCGTTCCTTCGCGGTACGTCGGAGGCGATTTTTACGACTTGATTCCGATGAAAGATGGCCGGTTTGTCTTTGCGCTGGGCGATGTTTCCGGCAAAGGAGTCGCCGCCGCCTTGCTGGCCGCCATGGCTCAAGGCGCATTGCAGGTGCAATTTGCCAGCAATCATTCGCTGACCGAAGTCATCACCAGTTTGAACAAAGTTCTGGCGCAACGGTCCGAATCGAACCGGTTCATCACCTTGTTTTGCGCCGTGCTCGACCGCGACGGCCATCTGACTTACATCAATGCCGGACACAATCTGCCGATTCTGACGCGCACTGTTGGCGAAACTGAAAAACTGACGACCCGGTCGGTCTTGCTCGGAGCCTTCGATTTTGTCGAATACAAACCTCGCCAAACTAAGTTGAATCCTGGCGATGTCGTGGTGATGTACACAGACGGCGTCACCGAAGCCGTCAACAGCGACAATGAAATGTTTGGCGAAGATCGGCTGGAAGAGTTGATCCAGCGAAATGTGACGTTGAGCGCGGAACAGATCAAACAACGCATTCTGGATGAAGTCATCAGCTTCACGCGCGGCTTGCCGCAAGGAGATGACATCACCTTGATTGTGTTAAAAATGAAACCCTGACAAGTTGGCGAATTTCCAAAGGAGACGATTCAGATGAAGAAAGCATTGATTGCCGCATTGGCCGTTGTCGTGTTGACCTCGGTTTCTGTGGTTGCGCAAACGGAAAAAGATTCCGCTCGCCCCGGCCTGATGAACTTGTACGAAGATTGGAAGCAGAAAGAAGTCGCGAGCAAGGCCGAATTGCGGGAGCATCTGGTGATGGTAGTCGTTTCCCAACGAATTGAGGAAGGGCGCGCGCAATTGGATTTCGCGCTCATCAATACGTTTGGCGACAGCAAATCGGGCAATGAGCTGATGTTGGAAATTCAACCGATGATTACGCTTCGCAATGCTGATGGACAGCCCGGCGAATCGCTGGCCGTCGGCGCGGCCACACGCACATTGATTTCTGCCGACGAAGCCACTGAAAGTCTGAATTCGCCATCCACAGTCAGCGTTTTGGTTCCTGCTGATCCGCAAGCCAATTCTGTGGTCGTTAAATGGGTGCTTTCCAAACGAACGCCGGATGCCAAACAGACTTTGTCCAACAACACCATGCATTTGCTTTTGGAAGACGCGCCGAATTCGGCTTTGATGGCCATTACCAAAGCAAAAACTTCTGAGCAGTAGTTGAAGGATTATCGCGCCGCAGGTTTGCGAGTCGTTCGCGCGGCGTAAGCATCGAAAGAAATGTGGCCGATCCCGGTAAGATCGCTGCCGTACTGTTGTTCCTGAGCCTCAATCGAAGCCAGGTAATCGTGAATGACGAACCCCTTGCCGGGTTTTGCCGCCGTCAGATGATCGCGGAAAAATCGGTGCGGAAAGCTTTTCCGCGCGCTCTCGTCTCGCCAACGAACCACCACTTGAATCGGCAAAAAATACACCTCGCCAAATTTGCTGAATTCGACCAGAAAACCTGCAATCGCTCCGAAACGTGCCGCGCGTTCCAGAAACCCAATCTGGTGAGCGTGCAGGTTATCGAAATCCAGCAAGTCGCGCCGCGTCGTTTTGGCGTCGTAAAAAATGGCTCGGCCCGTGGGCGCGACAACTCCGCCATAATCCGGTTCGGCTTTTGATTCGGGAATGAATTTTCGCCAGTCGGTGACCTTGTGTTCTTTGACCAGGCGGCTGAGTTCGGCGGATGACATTCGCGTTTGGCCTGATCCGGTCAGCGAATCCACGTTCGGCAATGACAACCCTTGCCGAGCTTCCCCGCGTTCAATCAGGTATTTTCCGGGAATGGCTTTGCGCGTGATGAAGGCTCGCCCGGCGCGCTCATAAGCTTCGTTGGTGCGATTGATCGCTTCCTGAAAGCTGCTGCCTGTTTCCGCGCCGCGGCGTTTGAATTTCATAGTTTGCACTTCGCAGTTCGCGGTTGAGAAGGTGCTGTGAACTGTGAACCGCGAACTGTGAACCGGAATTATTCCAAAGCCGAATCATCCATCTCGAAGTTGGCGTACACGCTTTGCACGTCGTCATGATCGTCCAGTGCTTCGTACAGCTTCAACATCTTCGCCGCGTCCGCGCCTTCCAGCTTGATCGTGTTTTGCGGAATCATCGCCAGCTCCGCCGACATCGGTTCGATGCCTTTGGCTTTGATCGCTTCCAGCACCGCGTGGAAATCTTCTGGTGTGGTGAAAATCTGGTGTGTGTCCGCATCGCTGGTCACGTCTTCCGCTCCGGCTTCCAGCGCGAGTTCCATCATCTCGTCTTCGCTCTTCAACGCCGCGTCAATCACGATCTGGCCTTT
>JAEUQP010000635.1 GCA_016789645.1 Acidobacteriota bacterium
GCGCAATTTGCATTGCTACCGCAATTTCATCAAACCCTCTGAATTGACGGCGATGTGCCGACAAAGCGGTTTGGAGGTGATCACGATGCGCGGATTGGAACCCGTCATCGGCCAGCGCGCCTTTTGGAAGATGCTGGCGACCGGCGTCGTGGACGACGAGTTTGAGTTCAAGTTCACCAATTCCCGATTGCTCGGTTATACCGGCTTTGCCCGAAAAACACCTCCATCCTGAGGACGTTAAATTTCGAGGGCGGATTCACACGATGTGGCAGCGATATAAAATCTTGTGGGCTTCGATTGCGATGGGTTGGATGCTGATCGCGTTGTCGTTCACGCTGAACTATTACACGTTCTCCGGACACTACGTCGCCATTTTCAGCACACCGCCAACGCTCCTGCAGATGCTGGTCTGGGAAATTCCGTATTGGATTTTGTGGGCGGCGCTGGCTCCGGTGGTGTTTCTGATCACGCGGCGCTTTCCGTTGGAGCGCGAAACGTGGTGGCGAAATGCTGCGGTTCACATCATCGCGGGTGTGGCGTTGGCGGTTGCTCACCGGATTGTTTACTTGCCGATTTGCTGGCTGCTGTATGTGGACGTGTACCGAAAAATGCCATCGCTGGCGGATTTGTACGCGTCGGATTTGCTGTTCAATCTGCCAACGGGATTGATGAGTTATGGCACGTTTCTGTTGGTTAGCAACGTCATCGAATATTACGAGCAATCACAGGCAGGCAAGCTGCGCGCTTCGCAACTGGAAGCGCAACTGGCGCAAGCGCAGTTGCTGGCGCTGAAGATGCAATTGCATCCGCACTTTTTGTTCAACACATTGAATTCGATTTCAGCGTTGCAGATGACCGATGTCGAAGCCGCCAATCGCATGACGGCCCGGTTGGGAGATTTTCTGCGCATGACGCTGGACAACGTCGGCGCTCAGGAAGTCACGCTGCGACAGGAAATGGACTTCCTGAGTTGTTATCTGGAAATCGAACGCATACGGTTTCAGGATCGCATGGAATTGACGATGGACATTGATCCCGACGCGTTGGACGTGCAGGTGCCAAATCTGATTCTGCAACCATTGCTGGAAAATTCGATCAAATACACGGTGCTGCTGAGAAAAGGCACAGGACACATTCAAATTCGCGCGCGGCGAACGGGCGACGTGTTGCGCGTGCAAGTCGAAGACGACGGCATCGGGTTGCAGATGCCTCGCAACAGCAATCAGGTCACACGCGGAGGCGTAGGGCTGTCAAACACCAAAGAACGGCTCCGTCAGTTGTACGGCGGTTCGCACAGCTTCGCACTCGATCATTCGCCGAGCGGCGGCGTGCTGGTGACCATGGAAATTCCGATCAACCAAGCGGGTGACGAACGAAATGGCCACTGAATCCAAACTCATTCGCGTAATCATCGTGGACGACGAACTGTTGGGACGAACCGTCATCCGCGAAATGTTGCGTCGCGAACCGAATTTCACCGTTGTTGGCGAATGCGCCAACGGACACGAAGCCATTGCCGCCATCAACGCGGAACGACCTGACCTGATTTTTCTGGATGTGCAGATGCCGGAAGTAGATGGGTTTGACGTGCTGGCAGCGCTGGATGCTGAACAATTGCCGCTGGTGATTTTCGTGACGGCGTACGACCAATACGCGGTCAGCGCGTTTGAAGTCCACGCGGTGGATTACCTGTTGAAACCCTTTGACCGCGAACGATTCGGCAAGGCGTTGCAACGCGCCAAAGAGCAATTGCAGCGCGAGCATCTCAACCAGGCTCCCACCGATGTCAGCCAGCGCATTCTGGCTTTGCTGGAAGAGCAACGCGCAAAGCCGAAGTACCTGGAACGTTTGGTCATCAAAACCAATGGCCGCATTTTCTTTCTGAAGACTGAGGAAATTGACTGGATCAGCGCCGAAGGCAATTACGTCAATCTGCACGTCAAACGAGATTCATATCTGTTGCGCGAAACCATCAGCCATATGGAATCGCAACTTGATCCGCAACGCTTTGCACGCATTCACCGGTCGCAAATCGTCAACCTGGATCGCATTCGTGAGCTTCGCCATTGGTCGCACGGCGAATACCAAGTCATTCTGCACAGCGGCGAAGAACTGATGCTCAGCCGCAGTTACCGCGAAAAGCTGCACGAGTTGCTCGGCGGCTTGTTGTGATTCGCACCGCCTCAGTCCGTTTCGTCACCAACGACAACCTGTCCATCACAAAAAGCTGTCTGCCCTGAAAGCTCCTGCCTAAGATCGTCTGGCGAACAATCAATTCAAACCACGGAGACGATTTCATGAACAGACTGTTTCTCACCAAACCTCTGGACAAAATTCTGGCCGAAGCCCGCGAAGAAGGGCAGCACGGATTGAAACGCGTGTTGGGGCCGTTGAACCTGATCGCGTTGGGCATCGGAGCCGTCATTGGTGCAGGCATTTTCGTCATCACGGGTTCGGTTGCGGCACGATTTGCCGGGCCGAGCATCACGCTGTCATTCGTGCTGGCGGCGTTGGGCTGCGCATTTGCCGGACTGTGTTACGCGGAACTGGCTTCGATGATTCCGGTGTCAGGATCGGCTTACACTTACGCCTACGCTTCGATGGGCGAATTCATCGCCTGGATCATCGGCTGGGATTTGATTCTGGAATATGCCTTCAGCGCGGCAACCGTGGCGTCTGGATTGAGCGGCAATCTGGTCAGCCTGTTGCAGGATTTCGGCATTCATTTGCCGCCGCGATTGATCGAAACGCCGGGACAGGAATTGTACTTTTTCCAGGGGCGATGGGAATTGTTGCCAACCATCGCTCCCGCATTGCAATCCGCTGGCATCAGCGCCGATTCGTTGCCGCACGTCACGGCGATGTTCAACCTGCCTGCGGCGCTGGCAGTGTGTTTGATGACGACGATTTTGATCGTTGGCGTCAGAGAAAGCGCCAACCTGAACGTGATGGTGGTGTTCATCAAATTGGCGACTGTGCTGATTTTCATTGCTGTGGCGGCGGCGTTTTTGTGGAAGCATCCGCAAATCGCCAAAACCAACTGGCATCCGTTTATTCCTGAAAACACAGGAAAGTTCGGCGAATTTGGCTGGTCGGGAATTGCGCGCGGAGCCGCCAGCATCTTTTTCGCCTTCATCGGGTTTGACGCGGTTTCGACCGCTGCGCAGGAAGCTCGCAATCCGCAACGCGACATGCCGATTGGCATTCTGGGA
>JAEUQP010000675.1 GCA_016789645.1 Acidobacteriota bacterium
CGTAGGCAAATCGTCGTACAACGCAGCCAGCGTCGTGCGCATTGCCAAAGCCTGCAACTCTTTGGATTGCAATTTTGCGGGCAAATCTTCGGGCGCGATTTCGGTTCCGCGCGCGTGCAAGGCGCCGTATTCCACGGCGGATTCCAGTTCGCGGACATTGCCCGGCCAGTCATATGCCGTCAACACTTTGAGCGTCGCGTCCTGAAATCGCATGGGGCCGCGCCCGACGTTTTCCGCCGCGCTGAGCAAAAACCGTTCGGCCAGCAATGGAATGTCGCTGCGCCGTTCGCGCAAGGGAGGCACGCGCAACGTGACGACGCTCAACCGATAAAACAAATCTTCGCGGAATCGGTTGGCGGCGACTTCCTGTTCCAATTCGCGATTGGTGGCGGCAATGACACGGGCGTCCACTTTCAAATTCCGAGGCGAACCGACACGGCGAATTTCCCGCTCCTGCAAGGCGCGCAGCAATTTGACCTGCATGGCCGGACTGGTTTCGCCGATTTCATCCAGAAACAAGGTTCCGCCTTCGGCTTCTTCCCACAATCCTTTTCGGTCAAAAGCCGCGCCGGTGAACGAACCTTTGACGTGGCCGAACAATTCGGCTTCCAGCAAACTTTCGGTCAACGCGCCGCAATTCACCGGAATAAACGGCATGGCGTGGCGGCTGCTGTGCCGGTGAATGGCGCGCGCCACCAGTTCCTTGCCGGTTCCCGATTCGCCGATGATGAGCACCGTCGAACGCGACGACGCCACGCGAGCGATTTCCTTGTACAACTCGATCATCGCCGGAGAACGACCGATCAATCCCGACTGCCGGTATTCGTCGGTTAGCGAAGCCGTTGCCGCTTGCGATTCCGTCGCTTTGGCCTCCGAACGTTCCAGCGCGCGCCGAACGACCGAGATGACTTCCTGCACCTTGAAGGGTTTTGAAATCAAATCCCAGGCGCCTTCACGCGCGGCGGCAACCGTCGTATCCAGCGTGCCAAACCCTGTAATCAAAATGACCGGGCTGCGGTCGCGAAACGTTTTCAGCAAATCCAAGCCGGATTTTTCGGCTTCCAGATTGATGTCGCTGACCATCAGGTCGAACGTTTCTGTCGCCGCCAGTTTCAGCGCTTCATCCGGCGTCTGGGCAATCGCCGTGCTCCAGCCTTCTGCCGTGAACAATTCCCGCAGCAAATTGCACGAGGCGCGATCATCATCAATAACCAGAATTCGTTTCATCGCGCGACCTCCGCTTTCGCCCGATCGCGTGTTTCTGCCGCGACCGGAAAATACAACCTGAACTTCGCGCCGCGTCCCGGCGCGCTTTCGACTTCGATCTGGCCGCCGTGTTCGCGCATTAACTGATTGACGATGACCAGTCCTAACCCCGTGCCGCGTCCGCGTTCTTTGGTGGTGTAGAGCGGGTCGAAAATGTGCGCGCGAACGTCTTCGGCCATGCCGCAACCGGTGTCGGCGATTTCCACCACCACCTGATTGTTGCGTTCTTCGACAAAAGTCTTGATCGCCAGTTCGCCGCCGTCGTGCATGGCATCCAGCGAATTGTTAATCAGGTTGATCACAATCTGCTGCAGGTAATCCGACGCGCCGGCAATCAGCGGCAGGTTTTCCGCCAGAGAAAGCGTCAGGTTCACTTCGCTGGACTGGAGTTTCGGGCGAATGGCTTCGCCCATTCGCTGAAGCAGCAGATTGATATCCACCGGACTCAGCCGGGCTTTTTCCAGCCGCGCGCGATTCATCATCTGGCGGACGATGCGTTCAATGCGTTCGATCTGTTCGATGATGATTTCCGTGCGCGATTCCGCTGATTGCGGATTGGCGCGCAGTTCATCGCGGAGCAATTCCACGTGGCAACTGATCAGATTCAACGGCGTGCCGACTTCGTGGGCAAATTGTGCAGCGGTTTGCCCAGCGGCGGCCAAACGCTCCATTTCGCCCAACCGGCGCGACACGTCCCACAATTGCAGATTGGCTTGAGCCAGTTCGTGATTGCGCTCTCGCAATTCCGCCGTGGCTTCCTGCACGCGCTGGCGAAGAATTTCTTTTTGCGCCTCACGTTCGCGAGTCATTTCGCCGATGCGGCTCATCATGCGATTGAACCCCTCGGAAAGTCGGCCAAATTCGTCGCGCGCCAGAACCTGCGATTTCGCTTGCAAGGAACCCGCTTTAGCGCGCGCCATCGCGTACAGCAATCGTTTCATTGGACGATAAATCAATTGCCGGAACAGCAGATACGTGGCCACGGTCAGCAACACCACGGCCATCAGGGCAATCAGGATCGCGGATTGCGAATAAAGCCGAACCAACGTGGGAATGTCGTCCAATCGTTCGACGACTTCGACCGCGCCCGCCAGTTGACCGTGTTTGAAATACGGCGCGAAGGCATGAAAATAAACGGCGTCCATGGAATCGTCAGCAGGAGTGGTTTCATTGGCGGGTTTCTTTTGCAGCAATGCGTTCCGAACGGATTCGCCCATCGCCCGGGAAGGTAATTTATCCGACGTGCTGACCCGTTCGGTAAATTGATTGCTCGTCAATTCCCACAATCGAACCGTGACGATGAATGGACGCACTCCTTGCAACAACTGCGTCGAACGTTGCAATTGTTCGACGCCAAACGATTCCGCCGACGTACTGACGTGTTCAGCCAGACTACGCGCCTGCAATTCCGCCAGGGATCGTTGCTCGCCGCCGACCAGATCGGCAACACGCGCTGTGATGACGAACATCATGGCCACCAAGACGGCAATCGTGATTGCCGATCCCAACAACGTCATTTTGGTGTGAAGCTTCAGTTGCAACATAAACCCGCGTAAATTTCGGAAACGTTTGGCAAAACCATCGTAACAAATGTCCGTCGCTCACAAACAGCGAAACGTGATCCAGACTCATGTTTGAAATACTCAGCAAAGCCAGTGCCAGTTACGAACAATGCGAGATTCAGCCAACTTGCCGCCCGTGCCATGTGGCGAAATAGCAATCTGCTCAATCGGCAACACCATTCCGCCTCGTTTCCAGCAACTAGTTTTGGCGGACTTTCGCTCCACAGTTTTTCTGCCGATCCGCCAAATGCTTTGCTTATCGTCATTTCCCGACAAAAGGCAGGCAGATTTATGGATTGAATTCTTCTGGCATCGAGCTTGCGATGTTGATCGGCGAAAGGAGTGATCGAATGTTTCACCTGATTGGGCAACTTCTTCTGGGACTCGCAGTCAGCATGATTGCCTTGCCCATGATGCCCGGCAGGGGAACAGGGCGAGCGGTGTTAATTGCGGCAACTGGATTAACCGGGGCTTTGCTGGGAACGTTTTTTGGACGCTCAGTTCTGAATACAGACGACAATCTGGGCGGATGGCTGGTTTCGATGGTTGGCGCTTTATTCGCGCTGATGCTTTACCGAGTTTTCACCGGCCCGCGTTCTGCATATTGATTCTCGAATTGCTCGATTCGCAAAGCCTTTCAAGCAGATTCATGAACGCCGATGGACAGAAGATGCGCTCTTCGGCGGTCGTCATCAACCAAACGGATGAAACTTGTCATCCACAACCACGGAGCATTTGCATGAAAAAAACAATCGCAACACTTTCGCTGATGGCTTTGATGCTGGGTGCAACAACGGCCTTTGCGGGCGTGACCAAACAGGACAATAAAGGCAACAAGCCTGCCATGACCGATACTGCGACTCACAACAAAAAAGGCAAACGGAAAGGTAAAACCAAAACCGCCAAACCCAAGCAGACACCTGCGACAACCAAACCTTCGAGCAAGTAATAGCGGAGTACTTGCTCGTTGAGGGCTTTCGTTACACACCTCCTCCTGGGGAAGTAACGAAAGCCACCTTTCACAATGTGACCGCTCGGCACGCTTGCAACGCGGTGGGGAAGCGAGGGAGGGCAACAGTGGCCTTGCCTGCAAGCGTGCGCGGCGCAAAAAACCTTATTTCCTGAATCTGTCTTCCGTAAATCAACAATCCGATTTCTGCGCCTGTATGCAAGACGAGGGGGTGCGGAACGTGAGTCAGGTGTGATGCTGCTGGGAACAGCATCACGCGTTAATAACCTTGATAAAACCTCGACTCACGGTTTGGCGGGCGGGATTCCCCTCTCTGCCCGCCTTTTTTTCAATTTCGAGGATTGCGACTGCAACCCGACGAGAAGCATTGGGAGGCTCTGTCTTTGCCGTTTGCAATCCTCGCCAATCCTGCCTGATCCATAAATTCCTTCCGTTCAATCCTCAAAACCGATCAACTGCTGTAAGCTGGTTTCCGAACGTTTTTGACTTCAGGAGAACCGGATGAATCACAAAGTTGTCAAAATCAATCGCCAGGAAACCGCTCGCAAACTGCTCCAGATTGAACTGGAAAAATTGCCGCCCAAAGAACGGGAAATCGTTGAACATTTCATCAATCGTCGTCACATTGCGCGCGACGTGAGCCGCGAATTCGATGAACAATTGACCTTTGGCGAACGCGTGGCGGACCGTGTCGCCGAATTCGGTGGCAGTTGGAAATTCATCTTTTTGTTTCTGGCTCTGCTGGTTGCGTGGATGATCTTCAACACCTTCGTGCTTGCGGCCAGAGCGTATGATCCTTATCCCTACATTTTGCTGAATCTGATTTTGTCCTGCATCGCCGCGCTGCAAGCTCCGGTGATTATGATGAGCCAGAACCGCATGGCTGCCAAAGATCGCGAACAGGCCAAACACGATTACGAAGTGAACATCAAAGCCGAACTGGAGATTTTGCAGTTGCAGGAAAAACTGACCCAATTGCGCGAACATGATTGGGCAGCGCTGATTGAAATGCAGCAGAAGCAAATTGAAATGCTGGAGCGGTTGTTAGCCGAGGCGGATACGAAGCGGAATTGACGAGGTAATCCACTGCCGACAGCCAAACACGCCAAACCCGGGCAGTCGTGCCATAATGCCTGTCGCAAACCGAACCGAGTCTTCAAATTCTGAACTCCGACAATGAAACAAGAAACCGCACTCCCAACAGGCAATGAGTATCAACGCGGCGTACAGCGAGTTTTGGTGATAACGCTGGCGTTGAATCTGGCGGTCGTTGCCGGCAAGTTGTTCGCTGGAATTTTGGCCGACAGTTTGAGCGTCATCAGCGACGCGATTCACTCTTCCGTGGATTCGCTGAACAATGTCGTCGGGCTGGTGGTGATGCGATACGCCACCGCCGAACCGGACGACGAACATCCGTACGGCCACGCCAAATTTGAAACGCTGGCGGCGTTTGCCATTGCCGGATTTTTGTTCGTCACCTGTTACCAGATCGGTCTGAGCGCATTCAAAAAACTGTTCAGCCAGGAAGCCACAACCATCGAAATCACCCCGCTGACGATTACCGTGATGATCGTGACGATTGCGGTCAATGTGTTTGTCGCCGTGTACGAACAACGCGAAGGCCGCCGATTGCAAAGTGAATTTCTGATTGCCGATGCCATTCACACGCGCAGCGACATTCTGGTCAGTTGTTCCGTGCTGACGGGATTGTTTTTGATTCGACAGGGATACGTCTGGCTCGACCCGGTGGTGTCATTGGCCGTGGCGGCATTCATTGCCTGGAACGGTTATCAAATTTTCAAAGCCACGGTGCCGGTGTTGGTGGATGCTGCGCCCGTGCCCGCCGTCCGCATCACCGAAATTGCCGAGCAAGTGCCAGGAGTTCATTCGGTGCATGACGTGCGGTCGCGCTCACACGGCGGCGAAA
Organism: Acidobacteriota bacterium; assembly: GCA_016789645.1. Taxonomy (GTDB): domain Bacteria; phylum Acidobacteriota; class Blastocatellia; order RBC074; family RBC074; genus RBC074. The sequence goes on from JAEUQP010000675.1 coordinate 5,726, forward strand.
TTTTCATCGAAATGCACCTGCACGTCGCCGCAGAAATCGAAGCCGATCACCTTGCGTCGCACGCCATCACCGAAACCGTCGAACAGCGGCTGGCTGACGAATTTGGCAAAGTCACCGCCACAATTCACGTCGAACCCTTGCCGTAACAAACTGATCGGGAGTTTAATTCGTCTCGGCGAAATCATCGCCACGTCACCACAACATCCACTTCCAATCTTGCCGGAGGAATTATGAGCGATTCGACCAAACCCCGCATTAGCCGTCGCAGCTTTATTCGCCAATCTGCCGAAGTCATCACCGTCACCGCCATCGGTTCTGAATTGCTGACCGCCGAAGCTGCGCCAGCCGTCCTCACCGCCGCTGATTGGGTGCCGCTGGGCAAACTGAACAAACAGAACATCAAAATTCCTCGACTTGGAATGGGAACCGGAACCGTTAACGGCAAAACCCAGCGCGACCTGGGACAGGAAGGATTCAACGCACTGGTCAAACACGCCTACGAACGAGGCGTCCGGTACATTGACACCGCCGACAATTACAAAACCCACGAGATGGTGCGCGAAGCCATCAAAGCCAACAAACTTCCGCGCGAAAACATCTTCATTCAAACCAAACTGCCACTGCGCCCGGAAACCACTACCGATCCGCTGAAAACCATTGACCGATACCGCAAAGAACTCGGCGTGGATGCCATTGACAGCCTGCTGATCCATTGCGCCACCAAAGGCAATTGGGTCGCCGATCACAAAGCCCTGATGGATGCCTTTGACGAAGCGCAACACAAAGGCTGGATCAAAACCAAAGGCTGTTCCTGCCACGGACTGACCGCGCTGCGCGAAGCGACAAAAAGCGATTGGATGGAAGTCCAGCTTGCCCGCATCAATCCGCAAGGCCATTTGGTGGACGGCGATCATCCGACCAATCCGCATCACCCCGAAGGCAAAGTCGCCGAAGCCATGAAAGAGATCAAAGCCATGCACGACAAAGGGCGCGGCATCATCGGCATGAAAATGATCGGCGAAGGCTCTTTCGTGAATCCCGAAGACCGCGAAAAAGCGATTCGTTACGCCATGACCTGCGGATTTGTGGATGCAGTGGTGATCGGCTTCAAGAATGCGGCGGAGATTGATGAAGCGGTTGAGCGAATTAACCGGGCGCTGAGTGGGAAGGCGTAACCTATCCAATGGCCGGTTTGCTTGGATTGCTTAAAAAGGCACAGCTTCATGCCGTGAAGTTTGAGGCTGTGCTAAAATCGCGTCACGATCAGACAAGGAGGCAGTTATGGTGAATCCAGAACTCATTGACCTGCGCGAGAAGTACAATGACCTTCAAGCCAAATACGAACGGCTGAACGAGCGAGTCGCCAAAACAGAAGGCCGTGTCTCCGATAATACCAAACAAACCATCTGGCAATTCGCTATCTTCATGATCGGCATGGCCACTCTCGTCTTTGCCATTCTCAACTACCAAACCACTGTTATTGAACGTCGCTTCGAAGACTTGAACAAGCGAATCAGTGCAGGGGAAGCCAGCTTGAATACGCATCTGGACTCCGTCGAACGGCGCATGGATCGGATCGAAAAGAACCTTGACGATCTGAACAAAGAATTGCGCACGCAGCGTAAGTGATTCGACCTGTAAGTCATGGCTCTTTAAGAGAATTACAAACGTAGCAAAATTGGCGATATGTTCTGTCTCAACTGGGTACTGAGTGGGAAGCTGAGGATTTCTCTGTGTGGTGTTGCAGCTTCAGTGCTGTTGCTTGTCCGGCTCTGCTGCTGCCTGTTCCAGAATCAAACTGCGCAGCCATTGGTGTGCCGGGTCATTGTGAAAGCGTTCATGCCAGAGCATAACCAGCCGAAATGGCGGCAGATTCAGCGGAACAGGCAAAACTTGTAGCTTCAATTGTTTTTGAAACGTCATCGCCAGTCGCTCAGGAATCGTGGCGATCAAATCGCTGCCCGCAACCGCGAACGGCACGCTGGCAAAATGCGGAACCTGCAATGCAGAGTTTCGGGCATAGCCTTTTTGCGCCAGC
>JAEUQP010000681.1 GCA_016789645.1 Acidobacteriota bacterium
CGGCATCGGTTCCGAGCGAATGTTCGATAGCGGCAGTGAGGTCGCCATTCAGCGCCAAACTGTCCAGCGAAACCAGCTTCAAACATTCGGTCGGGCAAACATCGGCGCAACCTCCGCACAACACACAGCGCACGCCGTCAAACACAGGCGTCACGCCGCAATCCAGACAGCGCGAAGCCTCGCGCATTGCTTCAGCGCGGGTGTAGCCGGTTTCGACGACGACTTCAGGATGGTGTAATCGCTCTTCGGGATGAATGACGGGAACAGCCGTGCGACGCAGTGATTCGTAACCGCGTTCGCGCCGGTAGTGTTCCAGAATGTTGTGCGCCGAAACCGAATCGGTGGTGAGCGTGTGCCCGGTGATAAATTGATAAATCGAACGCGCCGCCGCTTTGCCCGAAGCCACTGCGTCAATCAGCAAGCGCGTGCCGTGCGCCAAATCGCCTGCCACGAAAACGCCTTTGCCCGTGGTGGTCAGCGACGCCGGATCAACTTTCGGCCAGCCCGGTCGCATCATTTCAATGTCCGCGCCACCGTCTTCCAGAAACTTCAGCGCGGGCGCCTGGCCGACGGAAAGCAGCACAGTGTCGCAAGGAATCACGTCCGTGATTTGATCGTCGTACTGCGGCGAGAACTTTCTGTCCGCGTCGTAAACCCGCAGGCATTTGCGAAATCGCACGCCGGTTACTTTGCCTTCGCCGTCGCGCAAAATTTCGACCGGCCCCCAACCGTTGTGACGTTCAACGCCTTCTTCGTCGCCTTCCATGATTTCGACTGTGTCGGCGGGCATTTCTTCCAGGCTTTCCAGCGAAACCAGATGCACGCGCGCCGTTCCCTCCAAACGCGCGGCTGTGCGCGCCGTGTCGTAAGCGATTTGCCGAACGACCGTGCGCGCCACGTCATAAGCAACATTGCCGCCGCCGATGACGACGATGTTGCGGCCAATGTCCAGCCGTTCACCCAACGAAACTGCGCGCAGCAAATCCACGCCACCAAACACGCGCGGGCCGTTTTCGCCCGGCAAGCCAAGTCCGCGCGAAGCTTTTGCGCCGACGGCAATCAGCACGGCGGCAAAGTCGCGCCGCAAATCGGCAAAGGAAATGTCTTTGCCAATGGTCACGCCGCAGCGAAGCTCGACACCGAGCGCTTCGATGACAGCGACTTCTTTTTGAATCAGTTCGCGCGGCAACCGGTACGCAGGCACGCCGACGGCCAGCATTCCTGCCGCGACAGGTTCGATTTCAAAAACAACAGGTGCAAATCCCAGCAAAGCTAAATCGTGTGCGGCGGCGAGTCCCGCAGGGCCTGCGCCGATGATGGCAATGCGTTCGCCATTGGCTTTGGCGATGCGACCGTCCAGACAGGAATTGAGCAGCGCCGCGATTTCTTCGGCGTTGGCGGCGACAGAGGGAATGTAAGATTGAACAGCTTCCAGAACTTCGGCGGTGGGACGGGCTTCGGGCCCCGCTTGTTCACAAGCGAATCGTTTCAACGCGCGAATTGAAACCGGGCGGTCATTGGCAACGAAGCGCCCGTCGTCATCCACGCGCGGAACTTTGCCGCGACGACAGGCCGCTTCGCACGGCGCGCCGCAAATGCGCCCGCAAATCGAAGCAAACGGATTGGGGCCGCGTGCGATCAGGTAAGCTTCTTCAAAGCGGCCTTCGGCAATCGCGCGAACATACCCGCGCGCGTCGGTATGCACGGGGCAGGCCACCTGACAGGAGATCAATCCTTGATGGTAATTTTCGCCCGGAACTTGAACATTCAGTTTTTCCATCCTGACCTCTCACGCTCGGCATTGCGGCGATAAGCAAAAGAAATCCCTTCACATCACGCTAAATAGCGATGCGGAAATCTGCTCAGTCAGTTTGTGTTGAATCGCGTTAGGTTACTCAGTTATTGCGAAAAACCAGCTAACATTTGTGACGAGCTTGGCCTTCGCAAGACTCGTTCCAGGCGGATGGAAGGAGCAAATTCAATTATCCCGTTGAAAATATGCAGGCAAATTAGTTTTCGTTTGGCGGAGAATTTCCAAAATTGCTTTGCGCTCTTCCGGCGCAATGGCCAGAAGCTGCTTGTCTTTGGTTTGGCCGGTCAATGCCAGCCAAAGCTGTTTGTGCAAATGATCGAGCGCCGGTTTGGGCAACGCATCGAACGCTTCGGAATAAATCAGAAAACTGCATGGATACCGAAACAACTTTTGCCGCAAATCCAGATCGCGCAGCGAACGGCCTTGTTTGTCGCGCGGGCCGACAGCGGCAAACTCTTTGGCAAAAGCGGTCGTCCCGCTGATCGGCGACGGCCAGCGCGCTTCGCCGACGAACAACATGTAGCGGAGCAATTCGTCCGCGGCGCGTTCGATTCGCCGTCGCGTGCTGTCCGACATCTCGTCGCTGGTTCGCTGCAACGCCTCATCCATGATTTTTTGGTGATGCAGCGCCAATCTGGTTTCGTAATTCAGCCGCGTGATCAGATTGTGCATCTGTGTTTGATGCTCCAACACCAGCAAGGCCACGATGTCGCTATGCGCAGACAAGTAGCTGGTCGGGGTAAATTT
>JAEUQP010000728.1 GCA_016789645.1 Acidobacteriota bacterium
ATGGTTTTTTCCGTCGGGATCATATTCGCTGATGGCGGCGCGGATGGCAGGCTCGCCTTCGTTGACGTTCGACAGCGAACCGACCGACACATACATTTTCTTGCCATCTTTGCGGAACAGAATGTCGCGCGTCCAGTGACCGCCGGGCGGAACGTCCGCCAGTTTTTCCGCCGCGCCTTCCAGTTTCGTGTCACCGACTTTGTATTTGTATCGGACGATGGAATCCGTATTGCCTACGTAAAAATAGGTTTCCGCGCCGACTTTCTGAATGGCCATGCCGAACGGGCGATTCAACCCGGTGACGAAGGTGAAGCGTTCGCTGGCATTGTCAATCTTGCCGTCCTTGTTTGTGTCGCGGAGCAAAAAGATCGAGTTGGCTTGCGAATCCGCCAGGAACAAATCGCCATTCGGCCCTTGTTTTACCCAGCGCGGATTTCGGTAATCGCCTTCGCTGAACACTTCGACGTTGAATCCGGGAGGAACTTCCAGCTTGGCGCCGTTGGGTTGCGCAACGACGCGCGGCGGATTGCGAACTGATTCGGTGGCGAACGGTTTGGGCAGGCCTTCGGTCGTATAAATGATGCGCTGTGGTTTGGATGATTTCGCCGCAGGCGTTTTTTCGCCGCTCTTGGTTTGAGCGAAGGCGAACAACGCCAGCGCAGTGACGATGAGTACGGAAATTACAGCAAATGACTTTCGAGTCATGAGGTTCTTCTCCTGAATAAAAATTTGTGAGTTGGGCGGAAACGCGATTGTCAGAGATGGCGGCGTTGCGCGCAAGACAGGTGATCAAAAAAATGGCAGGCAAATCGTCCGCAGTTACGGTTCGGATCTGCCTGCCACTCAAGTTGGTCAAATAAATAGGTTAGAACGTCAGCCTGAATGCGACCTGGAAGGCGCGCGGCCCGCCGGTTCCAAACACGCCACCGGCGCGGTTGGAAGGTTGTCCATAATTCGGGCTGTTGAGTGTCCCGCCGTATCCCACCAGATTCGAGACGTTGAACAGGTTGAACGCTTCACCGATGAAATGGAGTTTGACATCCTCGCCCAAGCTGAACACGCGTGCTAACCGCATATCCGTGGAAATGAACGTGTCGCCGTTGTCGAACACTGACGGCAGCACAATGCGCGGAATGACCTGGTTTCGCACCGTGGTTTTCCCGGCCAGATTGGTGTTGAACTGATCCACCAACTGTTGCAGCTTGGCTTTATCTACATTGCGCCCGAAGGAGCGGAATTTGGCTCCCGGCAAAATCAGGGTGTTGATTCCGTCACCGTCAAGGTCTACGCCACCCACCGATAACGTCAGGGGCGGTTTGCTGACGAATTGCGAAATCATTCCAACTGTCCAGGTATTCAACAGCGCTTTCAACAAACCACTGTCGCCTCCGTATTTCGGCGTTTCCATCAACCCGCTGAACGTAAAGCGGTGGGTTCGGTCAGAGCCTTGATAATCATCAGCTTCATACAGGTTGTCGAGGTTGATGATGCCGTTGTGGCCAACGAATTTCGACAAGGCATAAGACGCGACAAACAGGTAACGATTCGAAAACCGTTTGTCCAGTTTGACGTGCAATCCGGTGTACCGATACATCGCGCCCGGATGAGAAACGTTGATCGCTCCGTTGGAGCAAATCGCTCGCGGGTTGAAAGCGTCGGCAGCCGAACAGCGCGGCAATACAGGCCCTTGGAGGCTGTTAAACCTGTTGCGGTCGTAAATAAAAGTGTCGTGCAATCCGCCGAACTTGATCGAACGGCGTAGCACAAAATCGGCTTGGATTGCCAGATTTTGCCGGAGTTCGCGTTGCACGCCGATGGTCGCGTTCATTGAATACGGCGTGACGGTGTCGGGCGAATAAATCCCGCCAAAGCCGCGGTCGCCGGAGGTTTTGAACACTTCGATCCCGCGAACCGACAAATCTTTTCCGTTGCCGATTTGTTGCTGAATGCCTGCGCGCAATTGCGGCAGAATCGCCATCAGGTTTGCTGCGCGGAAATTGGTCGGGCCTCGATCAAACAGCAGCGGGCCGACTCCGGGCACGTTGAAAAATTGTCCCGGAATGATGTACCGACCATTGCCCGAGGGACCGACATAAGCGCGTTCGACCAGCCGAGTCCAGAACAAATTGGAGTCGTGGAAAATGCCGCCGCCGCCGCGAATGACGGTTTTCTGGTTTCCGGTCACATCCCAGGCGAAGCCCAGCGACGGATCGAAATTGTTTTTGTCTTTGCGCGGATTGCTCAGATCGCCGATCAACGCTTTCAAAATCTGCGGACGATCAAAATCGTGGTTCATCAGTTTGTCTTCGTAAACGTAAGACAAGCCGGCGGTCAGCGTGAAGCGTGGCACGATGCGCCATTGATCGCCGATGAACAGACGGTATCGGTTGTTATGCGCGGCTGTGCCGAAATTGAAGGCTTGCGGCTGGCCGGGATCGCCGACTCCGGTGGCGAATCCCGCCAGTGGCAATTGCAGGATTTCGTTGTACGTCGGACGAACTCCGGGATTGAGTGGCGCTGTTCCGGTTGCGTTGAGTTTCAAACTGTTCGGCAACGAATTGTAAATCGGCGCAAACGGTGAATTGGCTCCGCCGGTCACTGCCATCAACTGGAAAATCGTCACCGGGTCATACACGGTGACAAAGGCCGGTTCCAGGTACGCCCAATGGCCTTGCCCGTAAAAATGTTCCCATTCGCCGCCGAATCGAACGCTGTGCGAACCCGGACGCCAGTTGACGGTGTCCGTGATTTGGTAAGTTCGCAGCACGCGATTTTGCGGCGTGTTCAGGTTGTTGCCGATGGCAAAGCTGCTGGCCGTGGTGTCAATGCGCGGCCCGCCCAGTCCCAGGCAACCGATGGCGTCCCGGCATTCGTTGGTGGTCGGGATGTTCAACCGTCCACTGTAAAACCCATACGAGACGCGCGCATCGTTGGTCATGCGGTTGGACAACACGGACGTGATGCCGATCAATCCTTGTGTCGAGGTGTTTTTAGTCGCCACCCAGTTCGAGGGCAGGAAGTTGCCGTTCGACGAATTGAAGTTGTCGTTTTTGTC
>JAEUQP010000731.1 GCA_016789645.1 Acidobacteriota bacterium
CCGCCTGTGCCTTCGACCTGCGCAACCTGGCGAATTTCCATCGGCAAATCTTCGCCGGTGATTTCGTCGCCTTCGGCCAGCAGCAAAGCGCGTTCGATGGCTGATTCCAGTTGGCGCACATTGCCCGGCCATCCGTAATTCAAAATCAAACTTCTGGCTTCGCCGGACAATCGGATTGGGCGAGAAGCATTGGCGCTGTGTTTGTGCAAAAAGAAATTGGTCAGCACTTCTATGTCGTCGCGGCGCTGGCGCAACGGAGGAATCTGAATCGGAATGACATTCAGCCGGTAATACAAATCTTCGCGAAAGCGTCCGTCCTTGACCATCGCTTCCAGATCGCGGTTGGTGGCGGCCAGCACGCGCACATCTACCTTGATCGCTTTGGTTCCGCCCACGTGCGTGACTTCTTTTTCCTGCAACGCGCGTAACAGCTTGGCCTGCATGCTGGGGCTGACTTCGCCAATTTCGTCCAGAAACAACGTGCCTTTGTCGGCAATTTCAAACAGGCCTTTCTTTTCGGCGTGTGCGCCGGTGAAACTACCTTTTTCGTGACCGAACAATTCTGATTCCAGCAGGTTTTCGTTGATCGCGGCGCAATTGACCGCCTGGAAACGTTCGTTGGCGCGCGGGCTGGCTTTGTGAATGGCGCGAGCGATGCGCTCTTTGCCGGTTCCCGATTCGCCGCGAATCAACACGGTCGAAGACGAAGGCGCAACTTTGACAATCATCTTTTTGACGCGCTCCATCGCGTCGGAAACGCCGATGATTTCTTCGTCCACGGCTTTCATCTGGGAAACGGCTTTGGCGACGGTTTCGAGCAGCTTGGCTCGGTCGAGCGGTTTTTCCAGGTAATCAAACGCTCCGCCGCGCAGCGCTTCCTTGACGGTTTCAATCGAACCGTGCGCCGTCATCAAAATCACAGGCGTGGCGCTGTCCAGTTGGGTCAGTTCGTTCAACAATTGCAGCCCGTCCATGCCAGACATTTTCAGATCGGTCAGCACCAGATCGAAATTTTCGTGCTTGAACGACCGCAACGCGTCCTGCCCCGAAGCAGCGGTTTTGACTTCGTACCGCGCCGCGCCGGTTTCGTCGAATTCGCCGGTCAGGATCATTTGCAAAATGTCGCGTTGATTTTTTTCGTCATCAACAACCAGAATTTTTCTCGCACTCATCAATTTTCTCCATTGCGGAATTTGGTACGGAACCAGAAGCGGTAGCGACTGGGTGAGCCATTACCCGGTCGCTACCGCTCCCGGTTCCGCACCTCGCGGCAAAGTAATAATGAACGACGTCCCAATGCCGACTTCACTTTCGACTTCGATCTGTCCGCCGTGCTCTTCGATGATTTTTTTGGTCAACGGCAACCCCAATCCGATGCCGGTTTCCTTGGTCGAATAATACGGCTCGAAAATCTGTTCCAGCGTTTCGGGCAGCATGCCTGTTCCGGTGTCGCTGAATTCAATTTCGATCTGGCCATCGTTGGTGTTCAGCACCACGTCCAGATCGCCGCCGCCCGGCATGGCTTGCACAGCGTTGATCATCAGGTTTGAAAAACAGGTTTTGAGCTGTTCGGCATCGGCGATCAATCGCGTGTCGGCTCCGTTAGCTTCGATGGCGATGCTGACGCCTTGCTCGACAGCTTTGGCGG
>JAEUQP010000753.1 GCA_016789645.1 Acidobacteriota bacterium
TTTCAGCACGTTGACGCGCGGACAATCCCGATAAGCCCTGCTCTCTTCCTCTAGCCCTCTTCATTTGCAGGAAAAAAGCATTGACCGATTTTTCGCCGATGGGCTACACTCCGGCGTCCGGTGAAGCGCTTCACACAACGATTTCACTGCCACCCCGTTCCCTTGATGCTACTGCCTCGCAGCATCGGTTTCCCCAAATAATTTTTTTGGTTCTTGAAGGATCGCATACTATCTTCTCGTTGGCTCAACAATGTGGATAGTTCAGGCTGGATGTTCTGCTTCAGATCATTCAGCGGTTTTGTGCATTCGTGCTTGCAACCATCAATCGCTTACAAACCAATCCCCAACGTATGCATTCGCGACGGCATACCACGGACTTATGCAACAGAAATTTTCCTTTTTTCGGCGACTGCGTTCGCTCTCCAATCACACGAGCCGAGTAACGACCCAATTGGCGCTTGCCGCCGTCCGCGGTTGGCGAGTTTCGGCATTGACGCTCGGTCTGGCATTGACCATCAGCGCAATGTTTGCCCTGCGCCCAACAACAGCGCAAATCAATAACAACAACATCAGCTTAACCGCTACGGTGGCTGGCCCAACAGAAGTCAGACTGACCTGGCGCGTCGTCGGTTCAATTTCAGTAACCTCTTTCCGCGTCATGCGATCGTTGGCAAGCACACCGCAAGCTTCCCAGGTGCTGGCAACGATAACTTCCACAACGACCAGTTATGTGGATACGACCGTCTCGCCAAACACCAAGTACAACTACACCATTCGCGGAGCTCTTTCTGGAGGCGGATTAATCACTATTCCTTCGAACACGGTGACCATCGCCACACCGGTTGATCCGAACGGAACTCCAACGCCAACTCCGACCATAACGCCCACGCCAACTCCGTCGCCAACGCCGGTTGCAACGCCACCACCAACACCAACCAGCGGAATTTTCGTCGCGCCTGATGGCAGTCCGCGCAATTCGGGCAGTTTGCAAAGCCCGATTGATCTGGCAACAGCCTTGGCTGGCAACAGCCCTGCGCGTCCCGGTGACACGATCTGGCTGCGCGGAGGCGTGTACAGCATTCCGAACGCCCCGCTTTCCGGCACGGAAAATTGCGTGTACACCAGTTACGTAAACGGCACATCGGAATTGCCCGTCACGGTTCGCGCTTATCCTGGTGAACGACCGATTGTCCACGGCGGCATTCGCGTTGAAGGGTCGTATGTCACCTTCCGCGATTTTGAAATCACCAACCCCCATCCCGACCGCACGCGCGAACGCACCAAAGGCATGAACATTTACGGGCGCTCCATCAAGATCATCAACATGGTCATCCACGACAACGGCGACGGCATCGCCTTCTGGGTGACTTCGCTGGATTCCGAAATTTATGGGTGTGTGCTGTACCGCAATGGTTGGGATGGGCCAACCGGTTCGCGTGGCAATGGGCACGGCATTTATTCGCAAAACCGCGATGGCACGAAACAGATTCTGGAAACTATCTCGTTCGACAATTACGCCACAGGCATGAAAGGTTTCGCCGAATCCGGTTATGCCATCGGCTATCGGTTTGAAGGAAACATTTCGTTCAACAACGGCTCTCCGGCGCGCCCGCGTGAAGAATTCAATCGCGAACAAAATATTCTAGTTGGCACCGCCGTCAATCCTTCCGATCGAATCGAGATCGTCAACAATTACACCTATCATCCGCTGAACAGCAGCGGCTCGTCGCTTGGTTTGGGCTACATTTCCAATCCCAATGGCAACGTGGTCGTGCAGAACAATTACCTGGTCAGCGGACTCGCCACGACGGTTTATGTGAAGTATTGGAAAAACGTGCGCTTCACAGGCAACACGGTCATTGGCAACGGCCAGATCATGTCGGTTCATCCGCCGTCCAACACGCCGTGGAACGCGTATCAATGGGATAACAACCAGTATTTTTCGACAGTCGCCAATCCCTGGGATACGCCGGGCCGCGTGTATAACTTCACCGGTTGGAAACAAGCCAGCACGCTCGACCAAAACAGCCAATGGCTGACCGCCACCAACAATCGCCCGACCGGCGTCAAAGTGTTCGTGCGTCCTAACCGGTACGAAACCGGGCGCGCCAACATCGCCGTCTACAACTGGGATTTGCGAAGCCAGGTTGCCGTGGATGTTTCCAGCATCTTGCAACCCGGCGCGCGTTACGAAGTTCGCAATCCGCAGGATTTTTACGGTACGCCGATTTTATCCGGCACATACACTGGCCAGCCCCTGAACTTGCCAATGACCGGTTCGACTACCAGCCCCGAATTCAATGCCTTCATATTGGTCACCACCAGCAGCGCCCCACCTCCACCAATCAACCCGACTCCGACCCCAACTCCGACTCCAACTCCAACTCCCAAACCAAGCCCCACGCCGACTCCAACTCCTGCCCCAACGCCCACACCAACTCCAACCCCGACGCCCACACCAACTCCGACTCCAACTCCAACTCCCACGCCAACTCCAACTCCGACTCCACCAAGTGCAACGACGGATATTCCGCTCGATGATGAAGAAAAACAGTTACTGGAGTTCATCAATCAATACCGGCTTCAGCGTGGCCGCAGCCCGCTTGGCCCAAGCATCAGCTTGACCAAAGCCAGTGATTTTCTGGCGCGAGAAATGGCAACGGCGAATTACACCGACAAGATTGATCTAGCCGGACGCGGCCCGGCAGAGCGCGCTTACGAATTTGGATTTCAGGGCGCTGCCGCGCCGATTCCAGAAGACGCTCTGGTTTCGGATGTCAGCGAATCAGCGCAGGACGTTTTCATCGTCTGGCGCGCTTCGACCTTGGGCAAACGATTATTGATGATGCCGGAATGGAAAGTTGCCGGAGTGGCTCGCGCGTTTAGCGCGACAACCAATCGCTGGCATTGGACAATCACGTTTGGCGCTTATTGGGATGCAACCATACGGTTGGCGGGCGAAGATCAGGAAGGAAGAATTGATAACAACGAGTTGATTCGCACTCGACCACCCTCTGCGGCGTTGCTGGAGCTTCACAGCTTCAGCGGTTATGGCGATGACGGATTTCCTTACAGCCCCATCCATTGCGATCTGGATGTTTCTCCGCGCGTCTGCTGGCGCGATCCGCCGCCGCAAACCAACGCGCGATTGGCAGAAACATCAACGGCGGAAAACATCGTCGGCGTGTGGAAAGTGATTTACACAATCAATTCGATTGGCATCGTTCACGCAGATTACGAAGGCTGGGATCGAACCGGTTATGCAATGGAACTGCAAATCAATGCCGGTGGAACCTGGACAATGCGCGGATACAGAAGCGGCACAGGTGCGCCGCCCGTGGAATCCGGAACCTGGAATCTGACTCACATCGCCAATCGCAATGAAGAAGTCATCAATTTCATCCGCGCCGGTTCGCTGCCGCGAGCGACCATTCGCGCTCACGTGGTGGCCGGTCAATTGACGCTGTTCGCCATTGACGGCGGTGGTTCGATGAAAAACTTCCTTCGCGGAGTAACCGCCGACGACAACAACAAAGATGATCCTCAGGTGATCTTCGTGCCGAAACAGTGAGG
>JAEUQP010000762.1 GCA_016789645.1 Acidobacteriota bacterium
CCGGCTTCATCCGCCAGCAAACGTCGTTTGAAACACGAAGGCCCCGAACTCACCGAAAGCCAACGCAAAGCGCGCGGGCAACAGGCGCTGCGGTATCTAAGCAACACGTTGATTCGCCCTGTGGCGGCGCAACTGGGCAAAAAGCGACTGGTGATTGTGGCTTCTGGCGCGTTGCAATACGTTCCGTTTGGCGCGTTGACGGTTGCCAGTGGCCGGTTGCCGGTTGCCGGTAAAAACGCAAACGCCAGCCGACCGCCGACCACCGACCACCGACCACTGATCCTGGATCACGAAATCATCAACTTGCCTTCGGCTTCGACAATGGCCGTGCTGCGCCGCGAAGCTTCGACGCGTCAACCTGCGTCAAAAATGTTGGCTGTGTTGGCCGATCCGGTGTTTGAACAAGACGACGAACGGGTCAGCAAAATGGCTCGACCAACCGTCAGCCCATCGCAAACGCAACCCAAACCCGCTGCGAAATCCGAATCGCAAGCCGTCGCCGAAGAACGTTCGCTGAAACACATCAAAGAAAAAAACGCCGAGCAAACCGGCGAGATGAAAATTTCGCGGTTGCCGTACACGCGCCAGGAAGCGGAAAAAATTCTTTCGCTCGTTCCTGAATCCGACCGCAAACAGGCGCTGGATTTCGATGCCAATCGCTCCACCGCCACGTCCAACGACCTGAGCCAATTCCGCTACGTGCATTTCGCTACGCACGGCTATCTGGACAGCGAACGGCCGGAGTTTTCGGCGCTGGTGTTGTCGCTGGTGAACAAAGACGGCGTGGCGCAAAGCGGATTTTTGTACGCGTATGAGATTTACAACATGCAGTTGAATTCCGATGTGGTCGTGCTGAGCGCTTGCGAAACCGGACTCGGCAAGGAAATCAAAGGCGAAGGTCTGGTCGGATTGACGCGCGGATTTATGTACGCCGGTTCGCCGCGCGTGGTCGTCAGTTTGTGGTCGGTCAACGATCGTGCGACGGCGGATTTGATGACGCGGTTTTACCGCAAAATGCTGAAAGAGAATTTGCGCCCCGCTGCCGCCCTGCGAGCCGCGCAAATTGAAATGCTCAGCGACCGGCAATGGAACGAACCGTATTTCTGGGCGGCCTTTGCGCTGCAGGGCGAGTGGCGATAGCCGTAGAGACATCAAGAATTTGCGTCTCTACCTTGAGAAAGAGGTCAAATGACAAACACCAAATCACATTCGTTCACAGTTCTGCGATTGGCAGTTGCTGTATTGGTAACAGCCTGCGGAGCATTATCGACCAGCGCCGCGATTCAATCTGGCGAACAGACGCGCAAGCTCTGGGACAGCGAATTTCTGAAAGCCAAATCCAAACTTGCGCCGGGCAAACCGGCTCCGCGAAAACGATACCGCGTCATCACGCCGCAGATTTCCACCGACCGCGTCAATGCCGACACAGTGCTGGGCATCACGTTGTGGCGATTGCGTCCGGCTGCGGCCAAAGATGACAAGGAAGTTCGTCTGTTCAAACACGTCAAAGACAATACCAATGTTGCGCAATGGACTCCCGAACGAATTTCCGTAGACACGCCGCTGGCCATCGGGCAGCGCGTTCGGTTGAGCATTGAATCCGCGCGGACGGGGTATCTGTACGTCATCAACCGTGAACTGTATGCCGACGGCACGATGGGCGAACCGTATTTGATTTTCCCGACGACAGCGTTACGCGGAGGCGAGAACAAAGTCACAGTCGGACGCATCGTGGATATTCCCGCACAGGAAGACAATCCGAATTATTTCAATTTGCTGCCGGATCGTTCTGATCTGGCCGGTGAAGTCATCAGCGTGTTGATTACTCCCGAACCGCTGCCCAATGTAAAAATCACCGATGAGGCTGTGCAGCTTTCCAAATCAGATGTTGCCGACTGGGAAAAGAAATGGGCGACGCAAATCGGGCGGTTGGAAATGGAAAATTCCGTCGGCAAAGTCTGGACGAAAGAAGAAAAGGAAGCCGGTTCT
>JAEUQP010000775.1 GCA_016789645.1 Acidobacteriota bacterium
AGGCGGCAGTCCGCAGGGATATTCCAAAGATCAGCCCTGGCACAACAGCGCGTTTGAAGCCGATGGCAGCTTGCGCGCTGATTATCTGTCGCGGTTGGAGCGAATTTTGAATCGAGCCGATGAACTCGGCATGGTGGCCATAGTCGGATATTTTTACTTCGGACAGGATCAGCGGCTGCGCGATGAAGCGGCGGTCATTCGCGCGGTGAAAGACGCGACGAACTGGCTGTTGGAAAAAGACTACCGCAACGTGCTGGTCGAAATCGCCAACGAGTGCGACAATCGCGCCTACGATCAACCGCTCATTCGGGCGGATCGCATTCACGAATTGCTCCGACTGACAAAATCAATAACTCGAAATGGGCGGCGGTTGCTGGTCAGTGCCAGTTACAACGGCGGCAGCATTCCAAAGACGAATCTGGTGGCCGAAGCCGACTTTTTGTTGTTGCACGGCAATGGAGTCAAAGAACCGAATCGCATCGCCGAAATGGTTGAACTGACGCGCAAGGTTGACGGTTATCGCCCGAAACCGATTTTGTTCAACGAAGACGATCACTTTGATTTTGACAAACCGGCGAACAACTTTTTGAAAGCCGTCGGAGCCTATGCTTCGTGGGGCTACTTCGATCCCGGCAAGAGCGATTACAGCGACGGGTATCAATGCCCGCCGGTCAATTGGGGAATCAACACCGAACGCAAACAGGCGTTCTTCAAATTGCTCAAAGACATCACAGGCGCATAAGCCTAATACTAACCATCACCATACTTTCGGAGGACTCAAAATCATGGCAGAGAAATCAGTATCCAGACGCAATTTCGTCAAAACCGGCGCTGCCGCAGGTGCAGGTTTGTTGATCGTTTCGCCGCAAACGGCTTTTGGATCGGTGGCCAATTCGTCGTTGGGATTAGGAATTATCGGCTGCGGCGGACGCGGCAATTACGATGGCGGAGAATTTCTGAACAACACCGACGTTCGCGTAACGGCGTTGATGGACGTGTTTGAAGATCGTGTGCTTTCGACGCGTGCGAACTTGAGCAAGCTGGCCGAATCCAAAGGCCGTCCGGGGGTTCCTGAAGCCAATTTGTTCAAAGGTCACAAATCGTATGAAAAGCTGGTGCAATCGAAAGACGTGGATTTGGTGCTGGTCACCAGTCCGCCGTATTTCCACCCAGACCATTTGGAAGCCGCCGTCAGCGCGGGCAAACACGTGTATCTGGAAAAACCAGTCGCCACGGATGTCACCGGCTGTTTGAAAGTGAAAAGCATTGGCCAGAAATATGCGGGCAAAGTCAGCATGCACGTCGGGTTGCAAAAGCGTTATGACGTTGGTTATCGCGGAATGATTGAACGCATTCACAAAGGCGAAATTGGCGACATCGTTCTGGGCCAGACGTTTTATTACACCAATGATCTGGGTCGGCAGAACAAACCGGGCATGTCCGATCTGGAAGCGCGCATCCGCAATTGGGTGTTTGACCGCGCACTTTCGGGCGACATTCTGGTCGAACAGAACATTCACATTCTGGACATCGTCAACTGGGCCATGAAAACGCACCCGATCAAAGCCACCGGCACAACAGGCCGCGCGCTGCGCAAGGAAGTCACGGGCGTTCCGGCAGATTACCTGTGCAGCGACCATTTCATTCTGACCTACACCTATCCGGGTGACGTTCACATCAGCTTCAATTCCAACCAATTCAAAAACAAAGGGTATCGCCAATCCGGCGAACGCTTCTTCGGTACAAAAGGAGCATCGGATTCGCTTCAAAGCGGCCCCGCCACCATCAACTACAACCAGGTGGAAGAAGGGCAAAAAACCGCCGACAAGATTGATTGCGGCAAAGTGGATCTGCACGCCGCCGTCGGTACCAAGATGCAAGTTCTGGTGGACGGTATCAAATCCGGCAACTTCCAAAACGAATGTGACATGGGCGCGGAAACGACACTGACGACGATTCTGGGACGCATGGCTGCATACAAAGGACAGGAAGTCAGTTGGGACAAGATGATCAAATCCGGCGAAAACTGGAATCTGAAACTGAATCTGGATTCGTTGGGCAACGGCGGAGCTGTTTCGATGAAAGACTAGGAAATCGTAAGTTTCTCAATGCCAAGGCGCAAAGTGTCTATGTTCAGGCACTTTGCGCCTTTGTTTTTTTCACTCTCAAACCTCCTACCTGCAGCAACGAGTTCACCCTTTGCTTCTCAGTGCATGACAATCGAACGCTGAACTTCAAAAAAATTCTTTCTCTGACCCGCAATTTCAACCCGCGTTTTCGCATGGGTAGCTGAAAGGATGCTGTGTCGGCAATTAGTGCCTGCACGGCAGTGACGAAAAGAAGCGTTGTTCAAGCTTTGGCAGGAGGAAGAATGATTTTCAGCAAACATCTTTTATTGGCATTGAGTTCCGCCGCGCTTGGGGGAGTGCGGTGGCGGCGCTGGCTCGCCGTCTGCTTGCTTTTCGTGGCGGCAGCGGCGGGTCTGGCGGAATTGTCTCTATGCCGGACGCAAGCTCAAGCTCAATCCCAAGCTGATACTTTGCACGGCGCGGCGGCAGTTGAGCGGTTGAAACAGGACGGACAATACGATTCCTTGCAGGCCGCATTGGAGCAGGCACGTCTTACCGTCAGTCAAACGGCGCAGACACCGTTGGGGCGCGCAGCCTGGCACGCACCCAATCGGGCGGCGGGCTATGACGCGTATGTTACCGAAGCAGGCGTCAGTATCGCGATCAACGACAAAACCTATGTCAGTTTGCATTTGCAGCGCCTCGGTTACGGTCAATCCTTGCAGGCCGTCGGGCCGGGAAAAGTCAGCGGCGACGAACGGACGATCAACATTGAGCGCAATGCTGGCTTGCGCGAATGGTACGTCAACAGCGGCGAAGGTTTGGAACACGGTTTTACGCTCAGCGAACCTTTTGGTGAACGGCAACAAGACGTGCCATTGCGCTTGGCGATGCAGGTGAGCGCGGGCTGGCAAGCCATTGCAAGTGAAGACGGCCAACGCATTACGTTGCGCAATGACGGCGGGCAGGCGGTTGAATACAGCCAACTCGTCGTGCGCGATGCGCGTGGGCTGAATATTCCCGCCAAGCTGACCGTGGCCGATGAACAGGTCGTGATCGAAGTCGAAGACCACGACGCGCAATATCCGCTGATGATTGATCCCATCTTTACGCTGCAACAAAGGCTGGCCGCGGCGGATGGATCGGGCGGCGACTTTTTCGGGCAAGCGGTGGCGCTCGACGGCAACACGGCGCTGGTGGGCGCGCCTTACGATAACCAGGCGCGCGGTTCGGCCTATGTCTTTGTGCGCAACGGCGCAGTGTGGACACAACAGGCGCGGCTCTTCGCCCAAGACGGTGGGGCATTTGATTACTTCGGAGGATCGGTGGCGCTCAAAGGTGACACGGCGCTGGTGGGCGCGGTTTACGGACCGGGCAGTGCCAGTTCCGATCAAGGGGCGGCGTATGTCTTTTTCCGCGTCGGCACGTCCTGGAACCTGCAACAAAAATTGAACGCCAACGAAAACACGACGACCGCGCAATTCGGCGCAGCAGTGGCGCTGGACGGCAACACGGCGCTGGTCGGCGCTTTCAGTTATGCGCTGCCCACAACCAACAACCGCGCGGGCGCGGCGTTTGTCTTTACCAGAAGCAATACCCTCGTGTGGACGCAACAGGCACGGCTGACCGTGGACGAAGGCGAATACGACGATTACTTCGGCATTGCGGTCGCGCTCGAAGGCGACACCGCGCTGATCGGCGCGCCACGCCACACCGTCACGACTGCCGCTCAGGGCGCAGCTTACGTTTTCAC
>JAEUQP010000818.1 GCA_016789645.1 Acidobacteriota bacterium
GGGTATCGGATTTCCGGTTCCGACGCGCGCAAATCCGCGATTACGGATCGGTTGGAAAAGTTGGGCGCGAAAGTGTTTGAAGGACACGCCGCCGTCAACATCGAAGACGCGCAGGTGGTGGTGACTTCGACCGCCGTGCGACCGGACAATCCGGAAGTGGTCGAAGCCACGCGCAAGCAAATACCGGTCATTCCGCGAGCCGAAATGCTGGCCGAATTGATGCGGTTGAAATACGGCATTGCCATTGCGGGTTCGCACGGCAAAACGACGACGACTTCGATGGTGGCGACAGTGCTGGATCGCGCCGGAGTTGATCCGACAATCGTCGTCGGCGGGCGAGTCAACACCTTGGGCACGAATGCCAAGCTCGGTCGCGGAGACTTTATGGTGGTCGAAGCCGACGAAAGCGACAAAAGTTTTTTGAAGTTGTCGCCGACCATCGCCGTGGTGACGAACATTGATCTGGAGCATCTGGACTTTTATTCGGGTATAGAAGAAATCCGCGATCATTTCGTCCAGTTCGTCAACAAGGTTCCGTTTTATGGTTCGGTGATTATCTGTCTGGATGATCCGAATATTCAGATGATTATTCCGCAAATCACACGGCGGGTGATTACCTACGGCATGCGCGCGCACGCCGAAATCGCCGCCAGCGACGTGCAGATTTTGCGTGAAAATTTCGGGTCGAGTTTCACCGTGCGTCGCAAAGGCGAAGAGCTTGGTCGCATCAAGTTGAATGTGCCGGGCGAACACAACGTTTGCAATGCGCTGGCGGCGGTGGCGGTCGCGCTCGATCTGGAAGTCGAGTTTGCAAAGATTGCGGAAGGGCTGGAAGCCTTTACCGGCGCAGGTCGCCGGTTTGAAATCAAAGGGTTGATTCCCGACGACGGCAAAGGAATTTTGGTGGTGGACGATTACGGTCACCATCCAACGGAAATTCGTGCGACGCTGGCGGCGGCCAAAACCAGCGGACGCCGGTTGGTGGTGTTGTTCCAGCCGCATCGGTATACGCGTACCGCCGCGCTGCACGAAGAATTCGCGCGGTCGTTTTATGATGCCGAAGTGGTGTTGCTCAGCGACATTTACGCCGCCAGCGAAGAACCGATTCCGGGCGTCACTTCGCAGGCGCTGGCCGAAGAAATTGAAAAATTCGGGCATCGCAATGTGCGGTTTATCGGCCCGGTGGAAAACGGTTGCCGGGCATTGTTGGAAAGTGTTCAATCCGGCGACCTGGTCTTGACGCTCGGCGCAGGCAGCGTTTGGCGTTCGGGCGAAGAGTTTTTGGCGGCGAAGCAAGCGGCCAATCATCCATAAAGAATTGTAGAGAACTGCGATGGCAAGGCGTGACCAACTCAATCCGGGAGTGGAACTGAACGGCAGCGAATTTGCTGAACGGCATATTCCGCGTCGCACGACCAAAACGCGCCGCCCGTCCAAGAGCGAAACCAATCCGTTGCAACGTCCGGTCGCTGCCCGGCGAAGGACCGGCGTACAGCAAAACTTGCCTTATGGGCAGGGCGATTCGCGGGTCAAACGGCGCGCGCTGGTGCGCATGATTCCCGAAGGCTTCGGGCCGCGGCTGATCAAAGTCAGCGCTGCGTTGCTGTTTATCTCGCTGTTGTTTGGCGGTTTGATCTTTGCGTTGTATCTGTTTGGCGGTTCTCGGTTTTTCGCCTTTCGCGCGTTGGAGTTGCAAGGCAATAAACGTCTGACATTTCCCGAAGTGATAAAGATGGTTGAAGAGGTCACGTATGAGGGAGTTTGGCGCGTCAAAATCAAAGACGTTCGGGAACGGTTGCTGAAAAACGATTTGATCGAAGACGCCGAAGTGACGCGCGTGTTGCCGGACAAGTTGCACGTGATCATCAAAGAGCGCGAACCGTTCGCGTTGGCGCGACGCGGCGACAAGCTGGTGTGTGTGGATCGCAACGGCATGATGTTCGGCGACGAAACGTTGCTGGGCGGAAAGAACATTCCTCCGACGATCAAAGGGTTGATGGAAAGCGGCGAAAACATCGCCGACCACAATCGCAAGGTTCTGATGTTGTATCAGCAATTGTTGAAGGAATTGGACAACGCCGAACCGCAGCTTTCGCCCCGGATTGACGAAGTGATTTTTGACGAGGACATGGACATCCGGCTGGTGCTGAAAGATTCGCGCATCATTGTCATGCTCGGTCAGGAAGATTTTCGCACTCGATTGAACGCGGCGCTCGACGTGCTGGATGCCGTTCGTCGCAAAGACGCCGAAGCATTGCAGGTTTTGAAAATCGAAGACGCCCAACGGCTGCTTGGTGGCAGTCGCATCGCTTATTTGAACGCCACGATTCCCAAGCGTGTGATCGTGGGGTTGGCGGAATAGAGCAGTTTCCAGACTTCAAGAAGCGCAGCCGAAACTGGAAACCGGAAACTGGAACTGAAGCAGAGGTATTTATGGCAAAACAAAATGCACCCATCGTCGGATTGGATATCGGCACCAGCAGTGTGCGCGTGGTAATTGCGGAATTGATCGAAGGCGAACTGGAAATTGTCGGCGTCGGCGAAGCCGAATCCAAAGGCTTGCGGAAAGGCGTAATCAGCAAACCCGATCTGACCGTGGATTCCATCAAACGTGCCGTCGAATCCGCCGAGCGCATGTCCGGGTTGCAGGTTCAGGAAGTGTATGTCGGGTTGGCCGGTTCGCACATCAAAGGCGAAAACAATCACGCGATGATTGCCATTCCCGGTCGGCATCGCGAAATCAATCGTGACGACATTCGCCGCGTGATTGACACGGCTTGCGCCATCACGATTCCTTCGGGCCGCGAAGTCGCCGATGTTTTGCCGCAGGAATACACCGTGGACGATCAGGACGGCATTGACGATCCGCTGGGCATGCTCGGTTCGCGGTTGTCGGTTTCGGTTCACATCGTGACCAGTCCGGTGGCGGCGAAGCAAAACGTCATTACCAGCGTGACGCGCGCCGGTTATGCGGTGGCGGATGTGTACCTGGCGAATCTGGCGGCTGCTGAAGCGATTTTGACCGATGAAGACCGCGAATACGGTTCCGCTGTGGTCAACATCGGCGGAGAAACCACCAGCCTGGCGATTTATCAACGCGGTGCGGTCTGGCACACGGCGGTTTTGCCCATCGGTGGAACGCATTTCACCAACGACATTGCCGTTGGATTGCGAACTCCGATTCACGAAGCCGAACGCATCAAACGCGAAGAAGGCTGCGCGTTTCGCCAATTGCTGACGCCGGAAGAAGCATCGGATTTGATCGAAGTTCCCAGCGTGGGCGGACGCGCTCCGCGCGCCGTGTCGCGGCAGATTCTGTGTGACATTCTGGAACCGCGCGCCGAAGAAGTGCTTTCGCACGTGCAGGACGAAATTCGTCAGGCGGGTTTTGACCGCCAACTTTCCAGCGGCATTGTGTTGACGGGCGGCGGCGCAATGCTCCACGGGCTGGTCGAAGTCGCCGAACAGGTGTTCAACGCTCCGGTTCGCATTGGCGGAACGGGCGAATTCAATGGATTGATTGACGATGCGTTACAACCTTCCTATTCGGCGGCGTTGGGATTGGCATTGTACGGGTTGCGCTGCGAGTTGGGCATCGTCGGCAGCAGTCGCAATCAGGGGCGTCGCACGCAATCGCCAGCAATCATGGAACGGGTCAAATCCTTTTTTGCCATCAAACGGTGAAAAATCATCGAATCGGTGGAAGGAATTTTTTGCCACAACGTCGCCTGAACAGGCATTGCTGTTGGCATTTCAATATATCGTGGTAAAATCCGCCGCCAGCTACAAGATAGTGTGAGTGGCCAAGTAACAACTAAAATCTGAAACTACGTGCAGCCGTGGCTTGAGACCGGATGTCGAGCGGTCTTGTGACCTTCTCAAAAAACTTGCGAAGGTTTATCCCCACCCCGCCGAGTCAAGCAGCCGCAGCTAAAGGTTTTGGAAGATATTCGCAATCATTCAGGAGGC
>JAEUQP010000866.1 GCA_016789645.1 Acidobacteriota bacterium
GGTTGCGGGTTGTCGCCTTTGAACGCTTTTTGCCCGCCGGCGAACCGATTGAGCGTAATGTCGTTTTGCCAGATGACTCCCGAACGCGCGTCAAACAGATGCGCGCCGCCAGCCAGCACTTTTTCATTCAGTTGCTGCAACGGCGAAATGTCGTCGCAAATCCAGATGCCGCGTCCGTGCGTTCCGGCAATCAAATCGTTATCACGCGGATGAATCAGCAAATCGTCCACGCGAACGGTCGGCAATCCGGTCATGAATTTCTTCCATTCGCCGCCGCCGTTGAGTGAGACGAACAACCCGTATTCCGTCCCCACAAACAACAGGTTTTTGTTTTTGAGGTCTTCGCGAATGACGTTGACGTTCCCAAGCGGCAAGTTGCCAACCACCGAAGTCCACGTCGCGCCGAAATCTTTGGTGACGTAAACGTACGGTTTATGATCGTTGCTGCGATGAGCATCCACCGAAACGTAGCAGGTTCCCGCGTCAAAATGTGAAGGTTCAACGCGCGAAATCTGATGGTTATTGCCAGCCAAGACGGGAATGTTCGGAGCCACGTTGGTGAATGTCGCTCCGCCGTCTTTGCTGAGCTGCACGTTACCGTCGTCGGTTCCTACCCAGATCACGCCAGGCTGAACGGGCGATTCGGCAATCACAGTCAGGTTGCTGTAATTGGCCTGGCCGTCGTTTTTCGACGCCATCGGCTCACTGCCTTTGACGCCCATGATCGAAAGCTGCGTGCGATTGATTTGCTTGGTCAGATCGGCAGAAGCCGTCCAGGTGTTTCCGCGATCGAGCGATTTGAAGAACTTGTTCGCTCCAGCATAAATGATGCTGGGATTGTGTGGAGACAACGCCATCGGCGTGCTCCAGTTGAACCGATACTGTTCACCAGCCGGAGGCGCCGGCACGATATTGGCCTGCGCCTGATTGCCGAATCCCATTGCCTGAGCCATCTGCATCATTTGCGCTTGTTGCGCTTGCTGAGCTTGTTGTTCGGGTGTCGGCGGTTGTTGACCGGCTGGAGCAGCTTGACCACCACCTCCACCTCCGCCAAAACCGCCACGCCCGCCGGGACGCTGCGCGGCACGCGGGCGAATCGAAGTGCTGCGACCGGTTTTCAAGTCGTAACGCTGCATCGCGCCTTGCTGGGATTCGGAATAAACGATGTTGGGATCGGTCGGGTCTTGCAAGGTGTAAAACCCGTCGCCACCGCCCACACGGAACCATTCGGCGTTGGTGATTCCGGCTGCGCCACCGCCGCCAAACCCGCCGCCGCCCGTGCGCGTCTGGCTGGGGCCACACCAACTGCCGTTATCCTGCAATCCGCCACAGACGAAATACGGTCGCCGCATGTCCGCTGAAATGGCGTAGAACTGCGCCGTGGCCATTGTGTTGATGAAATCGAAGGTTTCGCCCTGATCGTAGCTGGCGTTCAATCCGCCATCGTTGCCCACCATCACGTGCTGACCATTTTTCGGATTGATCCAGATGGCGTGATGGTCGCTATGAGCGACGTTTGCCAGATTCTTGAACGTTTTGCCGCCATCGGTCGAACGACTGAAATTCAATCCGCCGGTGTACACGATTTCCGGATTCGACGGATCCACGCGCACCTGGCTGTAATACATCGGGCGATTGTTGTTGCTGCTGACAATGCGCCAGGTTTTGCCTTTGTCATCGGAACGCCACAACCCGGCTTTTTTCGGATCGGGCGGCGTGTTCGGATTGTTCTGACCACCGCCAAAACCGCCTCCGCCCCCACCGCCTCCGGGGCCGCCCGCGACAGGCTGACCGCCGGGCGTTTCTTCGGGAACGCCGGTTCCCTGACTGGCACCGACTTCTACCTGAGCATACAAGACGTTCGGATTCGAACGCGAAATATCAATGCCGATGCGCCCAAGCAACCCTTCTGGCCAACCGTTGCCTTCGACTTTCGCCCAGGTTTTTCCGGCGTCAGTCGTTTTCCACAATGCCGAACCGAGTCCGCCGCCATTAAATCCCCAAGGCGTGCGGCGGCGCTGATACGAAGCCGCGATCAGCGTTTTCGGATCGGAAGGATCAATCACCAGATCGGTAAAGCCTGTGTCTTCGTCAATGAATTTGACGTTCGCCCAGGTTTTGCCGCCGTCGGTAGTTTTGTAAATGCCGCGTTCCTTGTTCGGCCCAAACAAGTGACCAAGCGCCGCGACGTACACCGTGTCAGGATTTTTCGGATCAATCACCACGCGGGCAATGGTCTGCGTT
>JAEUQP010000868.1 GCA_016789645.1 Acidobacteriota bacterium
GGCGAATACCTGCAAACTCCTGCCCAACTGGATCAGTTCAAACAGTTCAGCATGTGCATTAACTGTCTGTGTTGTTATGCCGCATGTCCGGTGGTTGGGTTGGATCAACATTTCATTGGCCCTGCGGCTATTGCGTTGGCGCAGCGATACAACCTGGATTCGCGCGATCAGGGCAAGGAAGAGCGGTTGGATATTCTTTCCCAACACGAAGGCATTTGGGGCTGCACGTTCAATGGCGAATGTTCAAAAGCCTGTCCGAAAAACGTTGATCCAGCAGGCGCGATTCAACAGTACAAGATCAAGGCCGTGACCGAATGGTTCAAGTCCGTGTTGATGCCTTGGGGCAAACATGACGGAGGCTCGAAATGAAAGCGACTCACGTTTACACGCCTTATCGTCCAAAGTGGTATCGCAAACGCGTTTCGACCTGGTGGTGGACGCAACAGTGGCGTTCGTTCAAATTCATCTTGCGCGAACTGAGCAGTGTTGCCGTTGGATATTGTGGCGCGATTTTATTGGTGCTGTTGTGGAGCCTGACTCAGGGGCCGGAAGCCTTTGCGACGTTTCAATCCTGGATGAAAACACCGTTGTTCATCGTGATGAGTGTCATTGCGTTTGGGTTTGTGCTTTACCATTCAATCACCTGGTTCAATCTTGCTCCAAAGGCCATGCCGGTGCGCGTCGGCGGCAAACGATTACCGGAATGGATGATCGCTGCGCCGAATTACGTCGCGTGGATCGTGATGTCGGCTGTGGTCATCTGGTTCTTGCTGGGAGGAAAATGACATGGCCAAAAGATCGAACGAACCATTTTTGTGGTCGCTGTTCAGTTCTGGCGGAATGATCGCGGCGCTGATGTTTCCGGTTTTGTTGTTTTTGTTTGGGCTGGCGTTTCCGCTGGGCTGGTTCGACGCGCCGAGTTATGAACGCTTGTTGGCGCTGGTGAGCTCTTGGCCAGTGCGTCTGGTATTGTTCGGGCTTTGTTCGTTGCCGCTCTTTCATGGGGCGCATCGCTTTCGCTTCACTCTGTATGACGGGTTGCAAATCAAACACCTGAATGAACTGATTGCAGTGTTCTGTTATGGCAGTGCCATTGCCGGAACCGTTCTGGCTGCCTACATCTTGTGGAACATTCCGTAAACCGATTCGCATTTCTGAACAAGTGAAGAACCAAGCTCGCAGAGCTTTCGGAGGAAGCAATATGTACGATCTGAAAAAAATTCATCCCGATGCCATTCCGCAGGCGCTGGAAAAAGCCCATTTTTACCGTCTGCTGAATGAACCGGGAGCCGCGGAAAGTATTTGTCTGGACGTGTTGGAAATTGATCCTGAAAATCAGCAGGCGCTGATAACCTTGTTGACGGCGCTCACGGATCGCTTCAACAAGGGATATGCCGTTGGCGCGACCAAAGCCAGAGACGTACTCCCACGCATCAAGGATCATTATCAGCGTGCCTATTACGCCGGGCTGATCAGCGAGCGACAGGCCAAGGCACGGCTGAACCAGGGTGGACCTGGTTCCAGTCACGATGCTTATGAGCACTTGCGGGAAGCGATGGCGTTTTTCGAGCAGGCCGAAGCCTGTCGCCCAGAGGGGAACGACGATTCGATTTTGCGCTGGAATGCCTGTGCCCGAATCATCATGCAAAACCACTTGGCCCCCAGAGCCGTAGAAGGCGGCGAGCCATATTTGGAATGATGGAAGATTTGAAAGGATGACGAGCAAGCGAATGCCCCGCTTTTCTAACGTGAGCGTTAGAAAAGCGGGGCATTCAGGTTTGAAGCGAGAGGTTATTGCTTTTGCGATTCGGCGATTTCCAGGAAACGCCTCGCTTCCTGACTCCATTCGGAACGCTGATCCAGCGTTAAGTAATGTCGCCAGGCTTTTTCTGCCTCAGACCAGTTTTTCATTGTTTGGTGAAGCAGCGCCAAATTGAAATGCGCTTCGAGAGAGGAAGGAGAGCGGGCGATGGCCTGTTCCAGATTTGTTTTACCACTCTGGAAATCGCCTTGCGCTTGTTCCGGTTGCCCTGATGCGAGTGAGAGCTTCCCGCGTTCGATCAAGGCAACTGCCAGGTCAATTTGAATTGACGTATTGTTAGATTCAAGCGTCAACCCTTTGATCAACAGATTGATGGCTTCGTCGAAATTCCGCTTCGCCAGATTGTATTTTCCCAGTTCATGCAATGATGCAGCAGTTTGTTTGTCATCGAGCAAATTGTGGAAAGCATTGTCTGCTGCTTTGAGCTTTGCGGTGGTTATCTGATTTTGGGGAGTCGGAGATGCAGAAAATCGAGCGTAGGCAAAACCTGTGATTCGGAATTCAAGCGGGCGCTGTTCGCTGTAAGCAGTTTTCAGCGCAGTCATTGCTGTTGAAAGGTCAGACCGCAAAAACGCCCACCAACTGAAAACGCCAAAGGCAACAACCAACAAGGCTGCGGCGGCTTTCAAGGCCGTCGGCGAAAACAATTGAGCAAAACCTAGTTGAACTCGTTCCCAAAATGTCGGTTGAGGCGTCGCGACATCAATAAAATTGTTCAGGTGTTGTTTAAGAATCCGGGAGAGTTGCAGTTTCTGTCGGCCTTCAGGGGATGCCAAATAGAGTTTTTGGTAGTTGGCCTGTTGCTGGGGAGATAATTGGCCTGCGGCGTAATCGTCTATCAGGTCTTCCTCGACGATCAGCAATTGTTCCATCAAAGCTTCGTCAACCAGCAATCGCTCTTCAATCAATTGCTGCTCATCCGACGAAAGCTCGCCAAGTAAATATTGGCGCAACCGTAAATCTTGTTGGTCTAGTTCGTTTTTCATTTCATATTCAGCCCCTTTTCTGGTTAGAAATCTTCCGCCGTTTGGATAAGGAGCATGAGGAAAAAATGTTTCACTTGCGAAGGATTACCTGAGACATTGTTTCAGGCATTCTTCCAGTGAAGCTCGGATTCTGTGGGCACGGATGCGCAAAGCGTTCAGCCCGATTCCCAGTTCATCGGCCATTTGTTTACGGTGATCTATCTTGGCTCGTTTGTCTTCGTGGTAATACCCGACAACCAGTTTTCGTTGTTGTTGGGAAAGCTGTTTGAGGCAATGTTCCAGGCAATCGAATTCGTGCTCTTTGCTTTCGTCTGGCGCATCTACAGACAAATCAGTGTGGTCGTGTTCGGGCAGCGGCTCTTGTTTTTCGGCCTGCTGGACGTATTCAAGGTGAAGGTTGCGGGCGACGACCACAATGTATCGGGAGGGTTCGCCGACATACGTATCAATCATTTTCGGTAGCCTTCGCATAACCCTGTTGAATGTCTCATCCGCCAAATCTTCTGAGCAGTGACAGCCTCTACGATTGAAGATGGCGATCAGATTGCGGCGAATAATTTCATAACGGCTGGCCGCAGCTTCGACGTCTTGATCCAGCCAACGAAGAAACAGGTTGAATTCGTCAGGAGTTGGTTGCCAGTTAGTCCGCATCAGGCCAGGAAATTCGCTCTACAGTGTTGATTGTTTGTCAGCAAAGTTCACTCGTGCACTGAAGCTTAGGCAACGCACACCTAGTCGTCTTTCATTCAACGACAATTTTCATCCTGTGATGGAATTACTGAACTCGCTGGCTAAAAATGGTCTGCGATTGCGACCGGCGCGATTATCGAATCTGAGTGCGGGCAAATCAAGCAACGGTGAAATGTTTTTTCGCGGGAAGGGTTGAGCAGACAAAGGCAAAGATCGAGTGAGGCGATTTTTGCCTGCATTGAAATGGGAATGTCAGCAACTTCCCATTTGGCTACGGTGCTCAACAGCGTCCTCAGCCAGTTCAAAAACAGGGGATTTGCCGTAGCCTTCCAAACACACCGCGAGCCAGCCGTAGCAAAAAAGCTCGCGGTGTTGTCCTATCTGGAATCTCAAAAAATTTGCTTACCAGCTTGCCAGCCCCAGTCGCTTCAGGGCGTGAGCTGTCGGATAGCCGGTGGCAGAAATTTTCTGGCTGGCTTGGAAACGACGCATGGAATCAATGGTGGCTTCGTCGTAAACGCCAGTCGTTTCGCCGGAATAAAAGCCTTTGCTGGCCAAGGCTTGTTGGATCTGGATTACGCGCATGGAATCAATGTTGACTCGGCGCGAAGGCGTGATGGTTCCCACATCACTACTTAATTGATTGCTTGGCGCCGGAGGATTCAGCCATTTGGAAAGATCCGTTGAACTGGTTGCGCCAAATTCTAGGACTTCGATTCGGTCGGGGACAATCGAAGGAGACATTTCGGGTTGATATATGGGCTCTGCATATTTGCGGGCAAGCCTGCTGTGTTTCCGCATGGAAGATCGGCTGCGGGTTAGCTTTCCCTTCGACGATTTGCCTTTCTTGATTTGCGCAACAGCAGTTTTGCTTTTTTTGCGTTTTGCTTCCGCAGTAATGGCGGTTGCAGGAATCAAAAGAACTGCAGTCAAAACGCATGTGAGGATTTGAGCGAGTCTGCGCGAGTGCATTTGAAACACCTCCGGGGCAATGGGGATAGTATTTACCGAGTCAGCGTAATGTGAGCGCTGGCTCAGTCGAAAGGGAACAAGCTGCAGAGCAGTTTGTTACGGTTTATTGAACGAAATGAAAATTCGCGGATTGGGAAACAATTTTTGACGATAAACCTGCAATACCACCGGTTCGCCGGGATTGAGACTGGTGATTGCCTCTTTGAATCCTTCGGCATTTTTGATCGGTTGACGATTTACACTTTCAATGACGTCGTTAAGTCTCAAGCCTGCATCATCACTGATACTGCCGGATTCAATGCGGATGACGGAAACTCCCATAACTTGTCCGAGTTCGCGTTCCAGGATCCGGGTCGGCGTCAATGTTTGAACCGAAATGCCGATGTTCGGGCGCGATGGAGCCAGGGAAGCTTTTCGTGCAAAAGGCTGGTCATCAATTTGACCTGGCCGCTGACTGATAACAACAGTCAACGTAGTTTCTTTGCTATCCCGAATTACCTTAATCGGCACGGAAGTTCCAACCGGTGTGGAGGCGACCTGACGAACGAGATCGGAATCGTCCTTAATGCGTTCGCCTCGAAATTCAAGAATGATGTCGTTGAGTTTTAGTCCTGCTTTGGCCGCCGGGCTTTCCACAAGTTTGCCTTCGACCGTCATTGTCTCACTGACATTGCTGACAATGGCTCCGCGGGCGACCGGCAAGCCGTAAACCTGAGCGATCTGCGGTGTGACTCGATCCGTCATCGCTCCTAGGAAACCTCGAACGACGCGCCCATTCTTGACCAATTGTTTATAAACCGCAATCGCTTCGGACGAAGGCAGCGCGAAACAGATTCCATTGTAATCGCCTGTGCTGGTGGCGATGGCCGTGTTGATTCCGATCAGCTCACCAGACAGATTAATAAGTGGCCCGCCGGAATTTCCTCGATTGATGGCGGCATCGGTTTGCAAAAAGTACTGAAACCCGACTCGTTTATAAAGTTCGGATGAATCGCGTTCTTTGGCGCTGATGATGCCTGCAGTAACGGTTTGATCCAGACCAAATGGAGAGCCAATGGCCAACACCCAATCGCCGACGCGCATTTTTTCGGAATCGCCGATTCGAGCCGCTACCAGCGGAACTGTCGGCTCGACTTTGATGACGGCAAGGTCAACTTCCGTATCGGAGCCAATCACTTCTGCCGGTAATTCCAATCCGTTAAAGAACCGCACTTTGATTCGATCTACGTTATCCACCACGTGACGGTTGGTCAGGATGTAGCCGCGCGAGTCAACAATCACGCCAGAACCATTGCCTCGACGCGCCGGTTCGTTGCCGTTCAGCGGCAGCGACGATTCAAATGACGGGCGCGGCACCGAAAACATCTCCGTTTCTCGGGACGACTGTTTGACGGGCAGTGTAACCGTGGAAATATTGACGACGGAAGGTTCGACCTGGCGAGCGACATCCACAAAAGCCGACGATAGTTCAGAAGTGACTTCTTTGTCTCCGGCCTTAACCGTGTTCGTTTGCCGAGTGAGCGCAACTCCCAAAATCACGCCCATCGCAAGAAAACAAGCGGCGATGGCAATTACAGAAGCCAGAAGCGCACGCCTTCGTGAGCGATGATAACGTTCAAGCAATTCGCTGGTGTTTGAAGCAAGATTCTCCATAACCTGTGTACCGCTAGCGAAAACTTTTCGTTGATCTTTATCTTTTGAGTTCGGGGTGTCGGAACGCTCTCTTTGAGCGAGGCGGATTATACCAAACAGATCAGGAAAATTAACAACTGGTTTGGTTTTGTTTGAGTTGGCTGTCAGTTTACAGCGGAAACGGAACGCGCACTGCGAGCAGCCAGCAATGCAGCAATGGCCACTAACAGGGAAGCGGCAAGAAATGCCGCTCCGGGCAGATGAACGGGAGTTGCTGGTGACGTGAAGAAGCCAAACAGATTGGTCGCCATCAGCGGTCCCAGGATGGCCACGATGCTTTGAATACTGGCGATGATTCCTTGCACTACACCTTGTTCAGTCGCCGAAACCATTTTGGTAATCAGAGATTGAATGGCCGGGCCGGCGATGCCACCTAAAGACCCAAAAATGATTGCGACATAGAGCATCCAACCTTGTGTTGATAGGCCGTACGCCAGAAATGTCAATGAGCCTAAAGTCAGGCCACAGATGATGGCGTTCCGTTCCCCCATCCAGTAAACGATTCGCCCGGTCAGACCGCCTTGAACGATTGCAAAGACAATGCCGACCAAAGCCAGGGAAAGCCCGTTGTCGAATTCCGTCCAATGAAACCGATACGTTGTATACAGCACCCAGGTCGCGGGTAAGCTGTCGTGAGCTAATCGTTCCAGAGCAATGGTTGCCGTCAGTCCCAGCACAACAGGGTATTTTCCAAGCTGGCTGAGCGAGGCGAACGGATTGGCTTTGGTCCAATCGAAAGGACGGCGATTTTCTTTGGCGTGAGATTCCGGCAGCACGAAAAATCCATACATCCAGTTCAACAGATTCAAGCCGGCGGCAACGAAAAACGGTAGCCGCAATCCATAACTGCCTAGCAAGCCACCAAGAGCCGGGCCAACGATAAAACCGACACCGAAGCAAGCACCAATGAGTCCGAAATTTTTGGCGCGGTCTTCGGGAGCGCTGACATCAGCGATGTAAGCATTTGCTGCCGAAATATTTGCGCCGGTGATTCCAGCTATGACTCGTCCGAGAAAGAGCCATTTCAGGTTCGGCGCAAATGCCATCAACAGGTAATCCAACCCGGCTCCGAACAGCGAGATCAGGATGATCGGCCTGCGCCCAAATTGGTCGCTGAGTTTTCCCAGAATTGGCGCGCAGACAAATTGCATCAGTGCATACGATGCCACGAACCATCCAAAGATATAGGAACCTTCGCTGATGGTTCCGCCATACATCGTCGTCACCAGATTGGGCAGCACGGGAATCACCAATCCGATTCCGATCATGTCCAGCAACACGGTGATGAGGATGAACTGCATTCCGGCTTTGCGATTTTGCATATCGGCTTTCTTTTCAGTGGGAGTCAAGCATTTCAGAACGGCGGCTTACCAGAATGTGGTATCAGGACAATTGCTGGGTCAGGTGCTGTTGCATCTCTTCTGCGGTCAGTTCTCCAACACGCGTTGCCAGCCACCAGGTTATGCCGAACGGATCAGTCACGCCGCCTTCGCGGTTACCGTAAAACTTCAGTTCGACTGGGGCGACTTCCTTTGCTCCGGCAGCGAGGGCTTGAGCAAATACCGCGTCAGCATCCTCGACATAGGCATACAGACTGACCGGCGCATAAGTTGGCGTAGCTTGTGCGGCGACATCCTGGCGTTCCCCCAGCATCACGGGCGAATCGCCAATATTCAATTCGGCGTGCATTACGCGACCTTCGGGAGTCATCATCTTTTCATTTACAGTCGCTCCAAAGGCCGCTGCGTAAAACTCAAGTGCGGCAGCGCCATCATTGACGATCAGATAAGGCGATAAAGTCGGATACCCCTCAGGACGATAGTTCACTTTGCTGCTCATAAAATTCCTCCTTGTTGAATGGTGGCGAGGCATTAAGCTGTTTCAAGTGTGCAACTGTCAAGGGGGGCAATGATTGTTCAGGCAAATAATTCTGGTCAACACTGTACAGTGGCAAGCGGATCGTGAGGCTGATAACGGCCAGAGGTTTAGTAGGAAACCTTTTCAGTCTATAGGGTTTGGAGTCGGCGGTAAGCAGACTGATAGCGTAAGCCAGGGAATCAGCTAAACGTCAAACATCACGGCAGCTTCGCGCAACGATTTCAGCGGATCGCGTTTGGGGACGAATTCGTGTGCGACGTAACCTTGAAAACCCAAATCAGCGATTGCCTTGGCAATGGTTCGCCAGTTCAGTTCCTGCGTATCGTCAAGTTCATTGCGTCCGGGATTGCCTCCGGTGTGGAAATGGGCGATGTGCTGAATGTTCGCGCGAATGGTGCGGATGATGTCGCCTTCCATGATTTGCGCGTGATAGGCGTCGTACAGAATTTTGACGCGCGGAGAATTGACGCGTTTGATGACTTCGACGCCCCAGGCCATGTGGTCGAACATGTAATCCGGGTGATCCACTTTGCTGTTCAGAAACTCCATGCAGATCGTTACGCCGTGTTTTTCGGCGATGCTTTTCGCACGATTGAGGATCAGAACGGTGTTTTCCAGGCCTTCGCCATCGGACATGCCTTTGCGATTGCCGGAAAAGGTGATGACGTTAGGGACACCGTGTTCTGCCGCGCGCTGGATGTTTGTTTCAAACTCTTTCAGCAGTTTGTCGTGCAGGTCTTTGCGATTACAGGCGTCGGCGATGCTTCCTGCACCCGACGTCATCGTGGGAATCAACCCGTACTTTTTCACCACGGGCCAGTCGGCAGGATTGTTGAGCAGATCAATTCCTTTCAACCCCATTTCCGAAACGGCTTTGGCGAAATCTTCCAACGGGATTTTGTTGTAACACCAGCGGCAAACAGATTGTTTCAATCTGCCGCCGACTTTTTGTGGCGTGAGCAAATCGGCTGCGAAGCTGGCTGGATTCGACAGGGTGAGAATTGTTGATGCTCCCAATCCAGTCGTGATTTGAGACAAGACGGTTCGCCTGGATAACGATTTGAGTTTCATCGAGATTTCTCCTGGGTTGATTACGCTTCACGCTTGATGACGAATAACGTGATGTCATCGTATTGCGGCGCAGTTCCGGCAAAGCGGTCAATTTCGTCAAAGACTTTGTTGACGATGGTGTCTGCGGGGACGTTGGCCAACGGACGAATGAAATCCGCGGTCCGTTCTTCGCCAAATTCGTTTTCCGCTTCGTCCTGCGCTTCGGTCACGCCATCGGAAAACAGCGCAAGCAGGTCACCCGGCTGGAGTTCGAAACTGCATTCCTTATAAGGAGTCACCAAATTGACGATGGATGGATCCATCAGTCCTAACGGTGTGCCAGTGGATTGCAGCCATTCGGCTTCGCCGCTGGCGCGCAGCAGCAAACAATCGGTGTGACCGGCGTTGACGTAACGGCCTTTTCCCGTTGCGAAATCCAGCTCGACCAAAATTGCCGTGATGTATTTGTTCGACGGGGTCGTTGCGTAAAGCAATTCGTTCGTGTGTGACGCCAGATCGGTCAGGGATGGAATGCGTCCCAGCAAAGCGCGCATCGTCGCCTGCATATTGCTCATTAGTAAAGATGCGGGAAGCCCTTTACCAGAAACGTCTGCGACGCAGATCAGATGGCAACAACCACCTTCCGTCGTTTTGAATTCCAAGATGTCGTAATAATCCCCGCCGCAACTTCGTGCTGGCCGGTTGCGCGCTGCCAGATCGTAACCAGTCAGTTTGGGAAGGTTGGCGGGGAACAGGCTTTCCTGAATTGTGGCCGCCAGCGCCAATTCCTGTTCAATCTTTTTCCGCTCCAACGTTTCGCGGACAAACCAGGCGTTTTCAAAGGCAACAGCGGCTTGAGCGGTCAGGCCTGCCCCGAATTCCAAATCGGATTCGCTGTACGAGAGGTTGCCGGGACGCGGCCCCAGCAACGCAAAGCCGCCGGTTGTCTTGTCGCCCGCTTTGATCGGAAACAACACTTCGCCTTGTTCTTCGCGGAGCAGAGTTTTCAAATGGCATTCCGGCAAATCAGATACACGAATGGCTTCGTCGAGCGATTCCACATCAATGCCGAAGCTTTCGTAATCAGCCAGCGACGCCAGTTCCATGCCTTTCAATCGCATGACTGGCGGATGGCCGGTTTTCCAGGCGATCAGAGCGTATCGCCGGATGGCCCAACGACCCGCCAGCGTCAACATCAACAATTGAGCGACTTCGTCCGGTTCAATCGTCGCCGTCAAGCCGCGAACCAGATCGAGAAGTGTTTTCAATTCCTGAACTTTCTGGTCCAGTTCCTGATTCAATTGTTGCGCTTCGGCGTGAGCGCGAGCGTTGGAAATGCCGCTGGCGGCGATGCCCAGCAAGGCTTTCAAAAATACCAGTTCGTCGTGGCCGATTTTGTTGTTGGCGGGATTGTTGATGCCCAGCAAGCCGGTCGGTTCAGTTTGATCCCCGATGGGCAGAATCATTTCGATGCCGGCTGAACGCGCCAGGTCTTCGTCGAATTCCTGGCCAACGGCCAGTTTCGGCATGCCGCGAACCAGAGCCAGCCGCATGGTTCCGTCGCTGGAGACCGCGATCAGGCCTTTGCTGATCAGCAATCGTCCCATAACGGAGCGAAGCAAATGGCGTAGCAGGTCGTCCAGATTCAAGGAGGAGTGCAGCAGTTGCGCCGATTCCAGTAACGCTTCTGCCGATTCCAGCGTGGTTTCCAGCTTCGTAACATTCGGTCGAGTCATATTGATTTATCAGGCAGAAGCTATTTTTTGATCAACTTGGTCATGTGAAGCTCGTTTTTCTGGCCGGGTTCGATTTCGTAATTGACCTCGTCCATCAAGCTTTTGATCAGGCGAATTCCCAATCCGCCCGAGCGACGTTCATGAATCAATTGGTCCACGGATTTCTGATTCACTTTGGCGGGATCGAAACCGAGTCCTTCGTCAATCACGGAAATTTTCAGCTTTTCATCGTCGAACGTGGCGCGCACGCTGACGTCTTTGGTGATGTCGTGACCGTAAGCATGTTCGATGACATTGGCACAGGCTTCATCAACAGCCAGTTCCAGCTTGTTGATTTCTTCGTCGCTCAACGTTGCTTGCCTGCCGATGGTGGTGACAAACTCGCGGATGAGCGCAAGATTTTCTGTGGAAGAGGGCACTTGCAGGGTGAATTTTCGTTCGATGGCAGCCATCTGTTGTCAGCCTCCGATCAGCTAGCGGCAAAGCTCTGTTTGGCAGCGGTTTGATTTTCGAGCATTTCGAATAACCCTTGAAAGCCCACAATTTCAAACGTGTGTTTGACTTTGGGCACCAGTCCGCAGATTTTGATGTCGCCACCTCGTTCGTGAACTTCTTCGATAAAGCTCATGAACACGCCCAGCCCGGCAGAAGAAATATAACTGAGCTTTTCGCAATCAATGATCAAACGAACGCGTCCGGCATCAACTTCCGATTGGACGGCGCTTTCGAATTGCGGCGCAGTGTGAGCATCTACAAACCCTTCGAGGGTGATGATGGAAAGACCGTCTTCAACGGTGGTTTGAATCGCAAACGGATTTGGCACGTCGAAAAAACCTCCAACAAAAATAAAAGCAGGGAAAAATTGTCATGCTTGAAAGTGCGGCCAATCTTAGCATAATCGCCTCGAGTCGCAACTTTCACCACTGCAACAATTGAGGAATCCGAATGACAAACAGGCTCAGGCTCGTTTTCGGCACGCTTTTCTTTGTCTTGATGTTCGTTCATCTGGCCGCAATTGCTCACCTACCGTTCAGAGGAAGTTACGATGGATGGAGTTCGCGTTTTGTCGATGGGCAACCGAAAATTATTTCTGTTGATCGTAATGGACCGGCAGCGAATTTGCAGGTTGGGGATGTGATTCTGGACATAAACGGTATCAGTCCTCACGAAAAGCCCTCGATCCTAAACCTCAGTCGGACCGTTTCAGCCGGAACGACCTACACAATGACAATCCGGCGAAACCAGCAGCAATTCGAGTTGACTTTGCTGACAGAGCCTTTGCGAGTGAACTTTTCGTTTGTCCCGATGGCACTGATCAATCTGTTGTTTTGGTTGATCGGCGTTACTGTGTTTGCATTGAAGCCGAATGACAAACAGGCTTTTTTATTGGCTTTGATGTTGGGCGCTTATACCGCGGTCAACTTTAGCAACATTGACGGATTGCCGTCAGGGTTGATTGAAATCGTACGTTTCGGCAAGTTTGTCGGGTTGTGGTTCGTGCCAATCTTCGTTCATTTCTTTTTGTATTTTCCTGAGCCTTCGCCGGTATTGAAACGGTTTCCGAAAATCCTGCTCTTGGTTTATGCGCTGTTTCTGATGCTCGTGTTGCCAGGATCTGCGATTGAGCGAGTTCCCCCGAACATTGCCGCCTGGTTGCGTTCGATCTGGCTGCTTCAGCAAACATGGTATGTGACGTTGTGGATGATCGCGCTGGTCGGCTTGCTGTTTTTTGGCTTGGTGGTGCTGGCGATCAACTATCGAGCAGCGAGTCAGGCTGATCGCCGCCGGTTGCGCGTCGTTGTCGCCGGGAGCGGCGCCGGGTTCTTTAATCTGTTCCTGATGCCTGTGGGGGAATTTTTCGGCCTCAGAGATATGTTTCCGACGCTCTGGGGCTATCTGAATTTCACGCTGATTTTTACCTTGCCGCTGGTTCCGCTGTCGTTCGCTTACGCCATCATCCGTCATCAAGTTATTCCGGTCAGTTTGATGATTCGCCGCGGAGTACGCTATCTGCTGGTGGCACGCGGTTCGATTTTGATCGAAGCCATCGTCGTGATTTTGGCGGTGACGGCAGTATTGACCTACATCTTCAGCCGCTTCAAGCCGCCAGGAATTGTCATCGGAACGGTTTCGGCGGCGGTTGCGATTCTGGTTTGGAAACTGGAAACGCGGCTGCACGAAAAATATCTGGCGCCGATCATTGATCGAAAATTTTTTCGCGAATCGTATAACTCCCATCAGATTATTGCCGACCTGACCGATGCGCTGCGTTCGACGACCAGCCTGCCGCAGTTGTGCGAATTGGTGGCGACGAAGATTCAATCGGCGTTGCAAACCGAAAATGTCACCGTGTTGTTGCGCGACGAAATGACGGGAAATTATCTCAGCGGCTATTCGTGCGAATTCAGTTCCACCGACGGGCGCGCCGTTCTTTGCCAGCAACCATTTCGATTGCGCCGGGATTCGCTGGCAATTGCCAAATTGCTCGAAACCGGCCAGCCGCTCGAATCGGATTCATTCGACGACGAAGATTTACGGCGAATGAGTTCGGCGCTCTTATTGCCACTGACGACCAAACAGGAAATGCCCGGTGTAATTTCGCTTGGGGCACGCTTGGGCGATTTGCCGTTTTCCCGCGAAGACAAGACCTTGTTGATGAGCGTTGCCGGGCCAACGACCTTTGCGATTGAAAATTCCCGGTTGGTCGAACGCATGATTGCAGAAGCGCGTCGTCGCGAAGAAATCGAAGCCGAAAATCAGCAACGCGCCAAAGAATTGGAAGAAGCGCGGCAGCTTCAAATTTCGATGTTGCCGAAAACCATTCCGCAATTGCCGCATCTGGAAAT
>JAEUQP010000919.1 GCA_016789645.1 Acidobacteriota bacterium
TCGTCAGAAAACCTGTCGTGAGCGCCGACCTTCGGACGCCAACGATTCCAAGAGGCTTTCTCTCCATGACTCCTGAACGCTGGCAACGCATCGAACAGCTTTATCATTTGGCGTTGGAACAACCGCCCGACGAACGCGCAAGCTGGCTGATCGAAGCTTGCGTCGGC
Source organism: Acidobacteriota bacterium (assembly GCA_016789645.1). Classification (GTDB taxonomy): domain Bacteria; phylum Acidobacteriota; class Blastocatellia; order RBC074; family RBC074; genus RBC074. The sequence continues at coordinate 168 of JAEUQP010000919.1, forward strand.
GATGAACAACTTCGCCGGGAAATCGAAACCTTGCTGGAAGCAAACGAACAGGCCGACCATTTTTTGACCGGACACGCGATGGATTGGGAATCGGAATAACGCCGCGTCAATCGGCAGATTGGGCCTTTGGGTCTTCGATCAAAATCCAGTACGCCAGAATTCCCAAAATCAACATGACGCCAGCAACGCCCAGCGCGATGGCAAATGAACCCGTGCGATGCGCAATCATTCCCGTCAACGCCGGAGCGATGATGCCGCCCAGATTGCCGCCGAAATTTTGCAATCCCGAAGCCGTGCCGACGATTTCTTTTTCGCAAACGGCTTGCGTCAACGTCCAGGTGTTCGGCGTCGCCAACCCCAGCCCCGCAACCGCCACCGTCAGCAACCACACCGAAGTCATTTTGTCCGCCACCAATCCGGCGGGAACGATCAAACAGCAAAACAACATTCCGGCGACGATGAACAATTTGCGAATGCGGACTTCATTGCCTCCGCGACGCACCAGCCAATCGCTGGCCAGACCGGACAAAATAATCACCACCGACATCGCCACGTAGGGAAATGATTGGTACACGCCCCATTCGGCTTTGGTGAATCCGCGCACGGTCATCAGGTAATCCGGAATCCACAACGTGAACACAAACCACGCGTAATCGTAGGCGAAAAATCCCAGGGTCACGCCCATCACGCTTTTCCGCTTCAGCAGTCTCATGCCCTCAAGCAGCGAAAAGCTTTTTTTCGCCGCAGCCGCTTGAACGCCTGCAGGCGATTCCCAACGTCGCAAGGTCATCATCCAGCCGGCAATCCAGATCATCGGCAGCAGGCCAACAATGACAAAAAACCAGCGCCAGTCGTACCGGGTCAGAAAATAAGCTCCCACCAAACCAATCGCCGCTTGCCCCAACCGCACCCCGGTCAGGTAAATCGCCGTCACGGTTCCACGCTCGCCGTCACGAAACCAGTTGGACACGGCGCGCGCGCTGGCCGGGAAAGCAACTGATTGCCCAATGCCCACCAGCGAACGCACAAACAGCAAACTCCAGAATCCTTTGATCGCTCCGGTGGCCGCCGTCAACAACGACCACATCAAAAACCCCAGCGAATACGTTCGCCGCACGCCTGCGCTGTCCGTCAGATTCCCCGCCGGAACTTGCAGAAAGCAGTAAATCCACGAAAACGCCGACAGCAGCAATCCTTTATGTTCGGCATTCAAGTCGAACTCTTTGGAAATGAACGGCAGCGCCACGCTCAGACTGTTGCGTTGGGCGTAGCTGAACACCATTCCCGAAAACAGCAAAAACGTCAGCCACCACAGCGTCGGTGAGTTTTTCAGCGAAAGACGTGCTTCGGCGGAATTCATCAGGTTGTTTCCTCGTTTGATTTGGTTTGGTTTGGAAAGCGAAAAGCGGGCGCATCGTGCCACGCAAGCCCAGCGCTTGCAATTGCGGGAAGCTATGGAAACAATCCGCGAAGCAACACGGACAAACACAAAGATCGTAATTCCGCTTCGTGAATCTTCGTGTTCCTTCGTGGACGATTCTTCCTTTCTTTCGGAGACAACGTTGAACAAGAAAAAAAATCCTGACGAATTGCGCAGCCATCGTTGGCTGGGCGTGGACACCTTGCGCGGATTTGGTCATCGTTCGCGCGCCAAACAGGTTGGTTATGCGTTGGAAGATTTCGCGGGCAAACCGGTCATCGGCATCATCAACACCTGGAGCGATCTGAGCATCTGCCACAGCCATTTCCGCCAGCGCGCCGAAGAAATCAAACGCGGTATCTGGCAAGCGGGCGGTTTCCCCGTCGAACTTCCGGCAATGCCGATCACCGAAACTTACATGAAACCCAGCCCGATGCTGTATCGAAATTTTCTGGCGATGCAGACCGAAGAGATGATGCGCAGCCAGCCGATTGACGGCGTAGTGCTGATGGGCGGTTGCGACAAAACGACGCCGGGTTTGTTGATGGGCGCGATTTCCATGAACTTGCCAACGATTTACATGCCCGCCGGTCCGATGTTGCGCGGCAATTGGAACGGCCAACCGTTGGGAAGCGGCAGCGACGTTTGGAAGTATTGGGC
>JAEUQP010000947.1 GCA_016789645.1 Acidobacteriota bacterium
GCGCCTGCGGCGCTAAAGGGGCGCGCCTCGGCGGCGCTTGGGGACTCGCGCTACGCGCGTGCGCTCCGCTCTCGCTACGCGCACCGTCCCAAGACAGTGATCAGAGAGAAGGGGGACGACAACACAACACCCGAAAACCGAAATTGAAGTCACGATTGGCCGGACGAACGTAGTAACGACAGACAGCCCGCGCGTAGACTTGACCGCTGCCCCACGAGCCGCCCCGCAGGACACGCGTGTTATCGTTCCCCAGGTTTTCCTTACGGGCTTCAATCTGTGGTTTGCCGTAATCAGTCAGACACCATTCCCAAACGTTCCCGCTCATTTCTTCCACACCGTAAGGCGAAGCCCCATTCGGGAAAATGCCGACCGCGCTGGTCTGGCCGATACCCGTTTCATATGTGTTGCCTTTAGTTTGATCGAAATCGTTTCCGTAAGGATAAAGTCGCCCATCAGTTCCGCGCGCAGCTTTTACCCATTCAAACTCGGTCGGCAAGCGCACTGCCCACTCCGTCACCTTCTTCAAATCGAAGGTCGTTCCCATTCGCCACGACAGCCAGCGGCAAAACGCCATCGCCTGATACCAACTGACTCGTTCACGCGGATGGTTGTCGAATTTGAAAGCCTGGTCACCCGCCTGATGCTCTTCTTCGCTGGCCGCCAGCCCTTCAAACCATCGCGTGTCTTTTAAGCCTTCGGGATCGTCCACAAAGGTTTGAAATTGTGCGTAAGTCACCGGGAAGCGACTGATCCAAAACGTCGGCAGCGTAAGTTTTTGCGACTTTTCACCATACAGGAACTCGCCTTCTGGAATTTCCTTCCACTCAATGTCGGGAAGACCGTCAACAACTCCGACGCCTTTGCGATAATCCCAACGGGTAATCGCCAACGCTCGACCGACCGCCGCGCGAGCTTTCGGATTGCTGTCGCTTTTCAAATTCGTCAGCCGGTCAGTCCACTCTTTGGTCAACCGTTTGCGCGCATCAGCATTCAACGTATGGCCAACTCCGCTGAGATCAATACACTGCGCTGCGACTTCGGGATTGGCTTCGGCAACCCATTCAACAGCTTTGGTGCAATCGTTGTTGTACAACCCGGCGAAGAGTACGGCGGCGACTTCCCAGTTGGTTCGTTCCCACCATTCAGCCGGTCGCCAAATTTGAGAAGCCTTCCAATCACCGGCCTCGAACTTGATTTGCATATGCCGCGCGGCGAAGTATTCCTGCAACAACTGATGCGTGAACCGGATTTGATCGTCCGTGTTCAGCAATCCCGCGTTGCTGGCCAGAGAAAGCATTCGCTGCGGATTTTCGCCAAGCAGGGGAAAGACTTCATTTTTAGACAGCACCGTCAACGCGCCGCCGGTGTCTTCATCATTTTTTGTTGCGCGATGGCTTTGCATTTCAAACGCGACGCGAGCCATAGCATCTTCCAGCGGCTTTATTTCAGTGGCCAGAATGCGGTTGCCTTGCAGTTCACGCCTGAGCCGCATTTGCACGAAACTACGGAACAGGTTGCCGCGATTTTTCGGCAAATCGTTTCCGTCTTTATAAACACTGGCCAGCATGGTCAGCATAAAAGGATTGCTGGCCAGTCCCAACATGCTGGATTTGTCGTCGCGCAGCCCAACCCAGCGTTCCCACGTCCGATTGTCTTCTGCCCACCGGCCCCATCGAATGCCATCGGGTAATTGCGGCTTCAGCCAGAAAATCTGCTCGGCGTCAGGCCATCGGTCGCCGAACTTTTCCAGAAATTGTTGGTGCAGCTTCTGTGCTTCCGTTTCGGCCAGCTTCCAGAACATATCCTTGCCGCGTTCCGGCGAATCCAGATACTTGCAGACAAATTCGCGTATGCGGAGCGGGTCGAGCGGGCTGATGTTGATGCAATCAAAGCCGAGTTCGCGCGGGTAATCATCCTTGCGACAGGAAACCACGGCCAGCAATTCCGGGTTCTGTTCAAAAAACTCGCGCACCTGTTCGTGCTTGTTTGCCCATTGATCTCGTGGCAATTCGTTCAACCCGTCCAGCAACAAGGCCGCCCGTTCCGAGCTGAGCAAGTTGTCCAGGTAAACTCCCAAACCTTTCAGCCTGGAAACAATGAAATCTGGCAACGATTGATCCGCCTGTGTCCAGAAACGCAATTCCACCAGCAAAGGAATCGGCGCTTGATCGTTTTGGCGGGCCGTTTCGATCATTTCCAGAATCAGCTTCCAAATGGCTGTAGTCTTGCCGCCACCCGGTTCACCCAGTAAAGCCGCTCGCCGCACTTCTCGAATCGCTTCGACGGCATCGTCAAATTCACGACTTTGCGGCAACGGGTTTCCATCTTTGTCGAGCGGCAAAAATTCGACTTTGTGGCACCAATCTTCGTAGAACCGATGTTGTTCCTCCGATTTGCTGCCCATCGCAACGTATCTTTCGCGTAGACGTTCAGCTTTGAGATTGTCCAGATAAGCCAGTTCCTGCTTGCGTTGTGTTGATTGACCGGATTCATTATTGAAGCTGAGCGGCGTGGCTTTGCGCCGAGGTTTCAACTTAAGTTCGCCGACTTCGCATGGTTCGATTCCCGTCTGATCGAGCAGGAAATCGTAAAGCGCATCGTAAGCAGCCTGACCTGCCTCCGGTTGGTAAAAGGTTCGCCCTCGCAGGGGTTCGGGAATAAAGCGTTCTTGGTCTGGGGAAAACAACACTGGCACAAATTTGTCTGTGCT
>JAEUQP010000965.1 GCA_016789645.1 Acidobacteriota bacterium
TGAATTCAAACACCTTGCGCCTGGCAAGTACTGGTTGCTGGCGCGTTCCATTCCCGACACCGAAAAAGACACTCAACGCCCTGCGGCATTCGACTCGACCGAACGCGCCAAACTGCGAAAAGAAGCCGAAGCCGCCAACCAACAACTTGAGTTACTTCCCTGCCAACGCGTGAAAGATCACGTGTTGAAGTTTTGATTTCCAAGCTTAGCCAACAAATGTGGTACAGGGGGCGTGAGCGACCTGAGTCTTTCTGAAAGTATGCATTGAGCAATACCAGGTCGCTCACGCTCCCCGTATCGTAAATTTCAACCCAGGAGTCACGGCCATGTTAATCCGCACTTTGACCTTGCTGGCGCTGACCTTGCTTGGCAGCAACTCGACCTTTGCCCAAACTTTACCCAAAGAAGGCACGGCCATTGTCTCTGGCCGCGTCACGCTGAAAGGCGATCCGGTTTCTGATGTCGCTATCGGGTTACAACCGGTCAGCCGCACCGGATTTCAAGATTCCAGCAAACTGTTGCGAACCCGAACCGATGCCGATGGTCGGTTTCGGTTTTCCGGCCTCAATGCCGATCAGTATTTGATTACCGCGCTTGCTCCGGGATTGATTGCCCCGAGCGATACACCGTATGAGCCTCAAGGCAAAGCGCTGACCGTTGCCAATGGCGAAGTGATTGAAAACCTGACGCTGGAACTCAAACGCGGCGGAGTCATCACGGGGCGAATCACCGACGCGCAAAACAATCCGGTGGTCGAAATCGTTGTCAGGCTGGCCAAAATGGACAGCAGCGGAAAGTTCAACAGCTATGTATCATCGGAAATCGCCCAGTATTACCGAACCGATGATCGCGGAACTTACCGATTGTTTAGCCTGCCCGCCGGAAAGTACAAGGTCAGCGTTGGTGAACCGATTCGGCTTCCTGGCGGCATTCCACCCAGCGGCATGGGATCTTACTATCCGCAAACGTTTTATCCCGGCACGCCCAACGAAGCTCAAGCCAAAATCCTTGAAGTCAGCGAAGGTTCAGAAGCAACAGACGTTGACATCAAAGTCGGCGCAGCCAAAGAACTGTATACCGCATCAGGCAAAGTCGTGGACGCCGAATCCGGCAAACCGGTCGGAGGCGTCAGAGTCGGATTCGGCACGCCGAATGAACGCGGACAACTGGACGCCTTTATCCCAAACGACATAACTGCGAACGCTCAGGGCGAGTTTGAATTTCCGAGCCTCATGCCGGGCAAATACCTGGCGTTCATCAGCGTGTTGGGTGACAACAATGAGTTTTACAGCGAACCAACTCCCTTTGAAGTCGGCGAAAGCAACGTTTCGGGTTTGGAGATCAAAGCGATTCGCGGACTTTCGATCAGCGGCGTGGTTGCCTTCGAAGGCCCAATGGACTCTTCACCTCGACCGAATCTGTCCCAGCTTCGGGTGATTGCTTCTCCGGCATCTCGTTCGGTGGTTCCGCTCAATCACGCTGCGCAAGTCGCCGCCAACGGCAGTTTCCGAATCACTGGATTGCGGCCCGGCAAATTTTCCTTGTTCCCGTCTCCTCGCTTACCAGGAATGGCGCTGATGCGAATCGAACACAACGGCGCGCCAATCAGAGACAACCTGGAGCTTCAACCGGGCGAACATGTCAGCAACGTCAAGCTGGTGTTTGGTCCAGCAACGGGAGTTTTGCGCGGGCAAGTAAGGTTTGTCGGCGGCGCTCCACCTGAAGGTTCGAACTATCGAATTACGGTTTCAAGAGTTGGCGGCTCCTCCACCAACAATAGCGGAGCGGCGGTTGATGCTCGCGGACAGTTTGTCGTGAAAGACCTGGCCGCCGGTGAGCACGAAGTCAAAATTTTTCTACTGCTGTCGTCCACTCCGACAGCGGAAATAAGCAGGCTGATGAGTCTGTTGCGGCAATATTCCCAACTCGTCACAGTCGCTGGCAGCGGCGAAACTCAAATCGAACTAGTGATTGACCTCAGCAAAAAGGAGAACGACTGATGCACTTCATTCAAGGCCTGACTGAATCAAACCATGTTTCAACGTTCTGCCACTTCATACGTTCAATCGTACTGCTGGCGCTTTTGACTGTTGTCTCGTCGGCTCAACCACACGGCGTCATCACTGGTCGCATCGTTACTGAAGAAGGCGCTGGCTTACCCGGCATCACGCTGACAATTCAACCGTATTCGGATGGCAGTCCGTCCGGGCCAGGAGCCAGTTCCAAAACGGCAACGTCTGATGCCGAAGGCAATTTCCAGTTCACGAACCTGCCGCCGCGCAGTTACACCATCAGCCTGCAATCTGCGCGAGGCTATGTTCTAGAAACGCCCTTTAACCCATCCCAGCAAAAGCTTTATCGAATTGGCGATAGTGTTTCCATCCGAATGGTCAAAGGTGGCGTCATCACCGGGCGAGTTCTGGACGCCAATGAGAATCCCGTCATCGGCATTTACGTCACCGCCATTCGCATACGCGACACCGAAGGAAAGAAAACGGACGTGTCCGGTTTTAGTCGAATGCGACTGACCGATGATCGAGGGATTTACCGAATCTACGGGCTAAGACCGGGAACGTATCTCATCGCCGCCAACTTCGGCTTGCCTACAGGCCGGACAATGTCTGCTTACGGAGACCAATCGCCGACGTTTCACCCGTCATCAACTCTGGACACCGCCGCTCAACTTACCTTGAGCACGGGCGCTGAACTCACCGATGTGGACATTCGCCATCGCGGCAGCCGTGGTTATGCCATCAGCGGCAAAGTCGTCGGCGGCAACACCAGTTCCGGCAATTTCACTTCTGTGTCAACGATCATTCTCTACAGCGTGCAATCCGGCGCGCTCGTTGGGCTGACTTATACACTGCGAAGCGGCGACGAAAGCGCTTTTGCCATTTACAGCATCGCTGACGGCGATTATGAAGCCGTTGCTTCCGGCGGCGGCACAAACGGCGACGATTACTTTCGCTCCGAACCTCGCCGCATCACCGTCAGAGGCTCTGATGTAACAGGGGTTGAACTCCGGCTGTTGCCAATGGCTTCCATCGCCGGAAACGTAGTTCTGGAAACCAAACCTGCTTGCGATCCGAACCAGAAAACCGAAGCCGAAGAAATCGCGGTGACAACCAGAATTGACGAAAAACCAAAAGCCGAATCGCCCTCTCCGACGCCGATTCATTTGCCGACAATCGCTGCTAACGAAAAGGGAGAATTCCGGCTGGTCAATTTGCCACCCGGACGCCATCGGCTGGAAGCTCGGCTGCCGAACGAAAACCTGTTCATAAAGTCAATTGCTGCAAAATCTGCCAGTGCGTTACCGGCAACTGCCAATTCAAAACTTTCCGCCGTAACTGACCTCGCTCGTTCAGGAGCGTTGTTGAAACCCGGCGAACGATTGAACGGTGTGACCGTCACCATCGCCGACGGAGCCGCCAGCGTGCGTGGCAAAGTTGCTCCGGCTAAAGACGGCAGCAAGCTCCCGGCAAGGTTGCGCGTGTTTCTGGTTCCAGCGGAACCGACTGCCGCCGAAGACGTGCTGCGTTACGGCGAAGTGCTGACCAGCGATGGTTCGTTCGCGTTTACGAACTTTGCGCC
>JAEUQP010001002.1 GCA_016789645.1 Acidobacteriota bacterium
TTTTCCAACACCTTATCGGCAATCTCAATTGCGTTTTTGCCTTTGCGTTTGGCGACGGAAATTGTGACTGCCGGTTGTACGTTCGGAGTTCCGCCTTGAGGCGGTTGGGTTTGACTGAGAACGCTGCCGCCTGAAGGCGGAACTCCAAACATCACATAATCGCTGGCTTCTTCCGCGCCGTCTTCGATCCGGGCAATGTCGCGCAAATACACTGGGCGATTGTTGAACGCACTGATGACGACCGCACCGACGTCTTCTGCCGTGTGCAGAAAACCGCCGGTTTCGACCAGATACTCTTTGTTTCCTGCGGAGAAGCTGCCGGATTGCAATTGCCGGTTGGATTGTTCCAGCACGGGCGCAATCATTGCCGGAGCGACGTTGAACGCCGCCAAACGCGATTCATCGAGCGTCACGCGAATCTGGCGACGTTGGCCGCCAATCAGTTTGACTTCGGAAACGTCCGGGACTTCCTTGATTTGATCGTGAACTTGCGCAGCGATGCGGCGCAGCGTAAAGGCGTCGTAAACATTGCTGGAAAGCGTCAGCGCCAGAATCGGCACGTCGTCAATCGAACGCGGTTTAACCAGCGGCGGACTGGCGCCGGGCGGAATCAGATCGAAGTTCGCCAGCATTTTTTGGTTTAGCCGAACAATGGCGTCTTCTTCGTTCTGGCCAACCAAAAACCTGACAATTGCCATGGCCTGTCCCGGCGACGAAGTCGAATAGATGTATTCGACGCCCGGTACTTCCCATAGCAGTTTTTCCATCGGTTTGGTGACGCGCTCTTCCACCTCTTTGGCCGAAGCGCCGGGCATGGCGACGAACACGTCAATCATCGGCACGACGATTTGCGGTTCTTCTTCGCGAGGCAACATGACCACCGCCGCCAACCCCAACAGGATCGAAGCCGCGACGATGAGCGGCGTCAGCTTCGACGCAATGAACGCGCGCGCAACTTTTCCGGCCAAGCCGATTTCGCTTTTGTCATTCATACCAGAACCTTTTTTCTTCCACGAAGTCACACGGAGAAGCACGAAGATTTTGTCTTCTTCGTGAACCTTCGTGTTTCTTCGTGGAAAAAATTCCTATTGCACTTTCGCTCCGTCGTTCAATTTGGCAATGCCGTCCACGGCGATGCGTTCGCCTTCGTTCAAGCCGGATAACACTTCCACACGGTCGCCGAAACTCTTGCCGGTTTTGATCAATCGCAATCGCGCGATGTTCGCCCCATCCACCACAAACACACCTGTCAATTGGCCGCGCTGAGCAATCGCGCTGGCCGGAACCGTAATCGCTTGCCGCTGGCCACGCACAAATCGAGCCGTGCCGTATAGCCCGGAACGAAGCGGCTGCGAAGACGAAATATCCAGCTTCACCGTGTAACTGCGACTCATCGGATCGGCTGCGGGCAGAATTTCGGCCACAGTGCTTTCGAGTTCTTCGCCGATGGCGTCAATCTTCACGCGCGCTCGGTCTTTCAAATGGATTTTGCCGATTTGCGATTCTTCGACGGCGGCTTCCAGACGGTACTGCGCGGCGTCTTCGATC
>JAEUQP010001038.1 GCA_016789645.1 Acidobacteriota bacterium
ATGACATCTTTTTCCGACTGCCATTTGGCTTTCATGCCATCGGACTTTTCTTTCAAGTCGGCAATTTCTTTTTCGACTTTCGCCAACCGTTCTTTGGAAACGGCGTCTTCTTCGCGCATCAACGCCTGTTTTTCGATTTCGCGTTGAATGATTTCGCGTTCGACTTCGTCAATTTCCGTCGGCAACGAATCAATTTCGATTCGCAGCTTCGACGCTGCTTCGTCCACCAGATCAATCGCCTTGTCCGGCAAAAACCGGTCGGTGATATAGCGATTCGACAGCGTCGCCGCCGCCACAATCGCCGCGTCTTTGATACGCACACCGTGATGAGTTTCGTACTTGTCTTTCAAACCGCGCAAAATGGCGATGGTGTCTTCCACATTCGGCTCTGAGGCATACACCTGCTGGAATCGGCGTTCGAGCGCTTTGTCTTTTTCGATGTATTTTTGGTATTCGTTGAGCGTCGTGGCTCCCACGCAACGCAACTCGCCGCGAGCCAGGGCAGGCTTCAACATGTTGGAAGCGTCCACCGCGCCTTCCGAAGCTCCCGCGCCAACCAGCGTATGCAGTTCGTCAATGAACACGATGATCTGGCCTTCGGCTTTTTCAATTTCGCGCAACACGGCTTTCAAGCGTTCTTCGAACTCGCCGCGATATTTCGCTCCGGCCAGCATCGCTCCCAGGTCAAGCCCCACCAATCGTTTGTTTTTCAAAGTTTCCGGCACATCGCCAGAGACAATTCGCTGCGCCAGCCCTTCGACAATCGCGGTTTTGCCCACGCCGGGTTCACCGATGATGACCGGATTGTTTTTGGTTCGACGAGACAACACCTGAATCGTGCGACGAATTTCGTCGTCACGACCAATCACCGGATCCAGTTTTCCCTGTCGAGCCAGCTCAGTCAGATCGCGTGAGTATTTCGCCAGGGCTTGATAACTTTCTTCCGCATTCTGGCTGGTGACTTTGGCTCCTGCGCGCATCTGCTGAACAACCTTTAGCAAAGCCTCCCGGTTGACGCCATGCGATCGCAGCGACTTGCCCGCATCCTGTTTGTCATCGGACAAAGCCAGCAACAGATGTTCGCTCGAAATGTATTCATCCTTCAGCTTATCGGCTTCTTTCTGGGCTTTGCTGAAGACCTCGGTCGTTCGATTGCCATAAAACTTCTGACCAAAACCACTGACCGCTGGAAATTTTTTGATTGCGGCTTCGATTTCGCCCGACAACGCCTGAACGTTCACTCCGATTTTACCGAGCATTGGACGGGTAACGCCTTCCGACTGTTCAATCATAGCCGCCAACAAATGCTCCGGTTCCACCTGCTGATGGTTTTGTTTTTCGGCCAGAGCAACAGCAGATTCAATCGCCTCCTGCGCTTTTAACGTAAACTTGTTTAAATTCATAATTTCCTCCTTGACCTCTAACTGCTTACTTCTAACCGATAAAACTTGGGCTTCGAGCTTTCTAAAAGCCCGAAGCCCTTGTGTCAATCGCTAGCCTCCATCAAACGTCTTTACTATTTTAGTTTGTTGAACCGTTCTGCCCACTTTTCACCGTCACATTGATATTGCGAGCCTTGACCTCTTCGCGCTTCGGCAATGTAACTCGCAAAACGCCGTCTTTGAATTCAGCTTTCACCTCTTCCACATTGACAGTGTTCGGCAACGTGAACGTGCGCGTAAATGAACCGTAACTACGTTCAACACGGTGCCAATTCTCACCTTTGCCTTCCTTTTCGAATTTTCGCTCACCGTTCAAAGTCAACCGATAGTTTTCGATCGAAAGATTGAAATCTTCTGCTTTCAACCCTGGCAAGTCGGCTTCAAGCACAATTGAGTTTTCGTTTTCGAAGATGTCCACGTTGGGACTCCATTTGCCAGTGAAGACTTCTTCATTGCCGAAAAATCGCGGTAATCCTCCGGCAAAAAACCGACTGAATTCATCTTGGATGTTTCGCAAATCAGCAAACACCGGGTCACGTTTAATCACTCCACTTGTAGCAGTTCTCATAACTTACCTCCTTGAAATGTATTGAGATATCTCCCCCACTTCACCTGCACTACCAACTCAGAAACACTATCTGAGTGCGCGCAAAAGATAAAACTTGAGCCTCTTCTTGTCAAGAAGCTTAAACAAATTTTCTCACTCGATTAAAAATCAGCAGCAAATTACTGAACGCCAAAGATTTGAATGATTTTGACCTTTACTCTTCCACAGGATGGACCTGTTGCGCTTGTAGGCTTTTCTTGAGGGGACACGCAAGAACTCTAGGGAAATTGGCTTTTATCTCAATTGATTAAGCCTCCCCCAGCTTGGCCTGAATTGAATTTTGAAAGTGGACGACGACGTAGTATAAAAGTCGAGAGCCACCCCTTAACAAAATTGCCAACAAAGACGGAGATCGTGCAAACGGTCATCATAGAGAGGAATCAGTATGCAAAATGGTTATCACGAGGATGGGTATTCGGATTACGAACTGGATTTTTTTCAGGCTGTTGATCGGAACACAATGGCTGAACAGGCGATCTTCGATGCTTTAATGGACATCAATGACGATCAGTATTACACGCTTTTTGAGGTAAACGTCGAACACACTTGTGGTCCAGCCAAAGTGCAAGTGTTTCCTGAACGTGCCGGTACGCTGTATCGCTGCTTGCATTGTGGAGTTGCCGGAGTCATCGGCGGGTAGCATCAGGGCTTCCAGTCACAAAATAAATTTTAGCCGCCCCCGTTGACAAAACAGGGAACGGACCTTACATTCCCGACTTCGCTTTGACGCGGGGTGGAGCAGCCTGGTAGCTCGTTGGGCTCATAACCCAAAGGTCGTAGGTTCAAATCCTACCCCCGCAATTTCATTATTCAAGACCGCTGAGCTGATTAGCTTAGCGGTCTTTGTATATTGGAGGGAGAATAGTCTGGCCAATCCCTTTCCACATCCTCCCCAAATCTGCCTTGCGATTCTTTGCTTGTCCAGTGCATCAGAATAAACACGAAGGCCGCCAACACTCACGCTGACGGCCTGTTCTTATGATTGCGCTCTTCTCACCGATGAGGACGGCGGGCGCACGACGGCAAACCTTGCACCGTCATTTCCTTAAACACGTTGAATGCCCCAATTTCTCCAGGGATTTGGGAAAATAAAAATTTAAAGAATTCTGGAACTTTCCAATTCGCCCTGCGTGTAACCCCGCAAGAATGACGGAAAGCGGGTTTGAATAGAGTGAGGCTATTTAAACTGCAAAACGCTGAAAGTCAGCAAAAACAGCTTATTAAGTTCGCAGATGGCTCGAAAGTGAGTGAGGCACTTTCGAGCCTCTCTCCTTTTTGGGTCAAGAAAATTTCGCAGCATTCCTTTGCTGTTGCTTATGGCTTCTTTTCCTATTGCTTACTTTGTCTGATCGGCAGACCGATATCCGGGGCGCGCTCGAATGACGATGTCTTTACGAAGGGTTTGAACCCTGATCTTGCGATACTTGCCATCGCGCGCAACATTGGACGGATAATAACCGAGCAAGTACTGGTTCCTCAATTCCCCAGCAATTCGCTGAAACACTTCAGGCAAATCGGTTACGGAGTCAGCCCGATTCAACTCTCCGCCCGAAACATCGGCCAATTCCTTCAAGTACTTGTCCGCAGTCTGATATGCACGATCAAGCATGGCGTCGGTGCCATCACTTGGAATACGCCGGGGCGCATTCGGATCGTTTCGTGAATCGGCGGGGTCGTTTGGGCTTCGGCTTTTATCCGGATAATCACGCGGATTCGGCATTCGGCGCACATCTGGATTGCGACCAGGCCCGTCAGTTGAAGGAATGTCTCTGTCGTCAGGATAACGGCCTCGCCCAATAGGCGGCAGTTCGACTTTGGGCATAGGCAGTTTGTATGGATCGTCCTGCCCGGGCCGCCGAGTCGGCACGCGAGTTTCTCCGGGTACAGTCGTCGGAGTCGTTCCTCCGCTTCCGCTGCCAGACCCAAAAATCGCTCCCAGATCACCCGCCCGTTGATTTCGCAACATCGCTTCGACTTCGGGGCGCGTGTTGTAACGAATGGGGTAAACAATCACTCCCGATTCTTCCAGATTAGCAATGCTGTCTTCGAATGTGACGCGGTCGCTGTGCCAATCCACGCCGTCCGTCAAAATGACAATCGCTTTGCGATTGGCTTTGGTGCGTTTCAGGCTGCGCAGCGCGAAATCCACTGCGTCATACAACTTTGTGCCGCCTCCCGGCTGAATGTTATTGATCGCATCGCGCAGAGTTTGGCGATTGCCAGTGAAATAACAACCTTCCTTCACCGCATCGTCGAAGGAAATCACACTGACCCGGTCGGCGCCTTGCAATTGCTCGATGAATTCGTGAGCCGCCTGCTTGATTCGTTTCAGCTTTTCCAGGCTGGTGCTCAAACTGGTGTCAAGCAACAACGCCACATGAAACGGTTCTTTGATCGAAGCGAAGAAGGCAATTTCCTGTTTCACGCCGTCTTCGTGAATGGTGAATTCTTCCTTGCGAAGATCGGGAACGTACGCGTCATTTCGGTCGCTGGCAATCACCGGGACGGTGACCAGTTCCGTGTCAATTTTGATGGTGTCCTGCTGGTCGGCTGGTGGAGCTTTTTTCTTGTCGTCCTGCTTTTGCGCCGTAACAATCGCGACGCTCAGCACAAGAGAAACAATCAGCCCAACCCAGACCCAGCGAAACGTTGTTAACCGCATACGTTCCCCCTTTTGTTTGGTCGGCAATTAGCCGCGTTGGCGAAACTGATCCTGCTTCACGTCTTCAGGCGTTGTGCCAAGCACAAGTTCAAAGTGAGCAGCCAGTTCGCCAATCTTTGATTCCTTGATTGGTTTGAACTCCGTAGTCACCAGATCAGCTTTCTGGCCAAGCCCTTTCCAGATGCCATCCTTCGGATTTCCCGGGTGCCCTTTGATGTACAACTGAGTCGTCAACATGCGTTTGTCGCCCTGTTTGACGACGTAATGAATGTGCGGCGTTCTCCCCGGATACGGCACAGGTTTGATTGTGCGGAAGTAATATTCCCCGGTTGAGCCAGTGACAAAACGGCCAAAGCCTTGAAAGTTGAAGTTGTATTTTTTGTGGTTGGTGTCGCCAGTATGCAAATAAGCTCCGTTGACATCGCATTGCCAGATTTCAACGACGGCGTTACGAACCGGTTCCCCTTTGGCGTTGAGCACTCGCCCGGTCAAATGAGTGATTTCGCCGACGGCAGGAGTGATGTTGTCATTGACGATTAACAAATCGTTGTCCGTATCAAGCGGTAGCTTGTTCGGATAAAACGGTCCTTCGGTCTGGCGCGGAGTCTGTTGCAATTGCTGGGCAAATGCGCCCGGCACGTATAGCGCGGCGGTTCCGACGGTCAACGCCCAAGCGGCGCTGCCCAAAAAATCGCGGCGAGTGTAAATCGGCTTGTGGTTCATCGCTGTTCTCCTTGGTTTGAGTGGTGGTGACTACGTTTTAAGCTGGCCAAGAATACATCGGAACTTGAATTGCCGACAGCCGGAATGACTGTCGGCAATTCAAACCCAACTTAGTCAAACAACCCTGGAACGGGTTACCGCAAATGTTTGTTGAAAAATTCGAGGGTGCGTTCCCAAGACAGTTTCGCCGCCGCTTCGTCATAACGCGGCGTGGTGTCGTTGTGAAAACCATGCTGTTTGCCATCGTACATATGCACGGCATAGGTTTTCTTGTTCGCCTTGAGGGCTTCTTCGTAAGCGGGAATTCCTTCGTTGATGCGGGTATCAGCTCCTGCGTATTGCAACAGCAATGCGGCTGAAATTTTCGGCACGTCGGCCACGCCAGCCTGACGGCCATAATAGGCTACGCCAGCCTGCAAATCCGTTCCTAATCGCACGGCAAGTTGATTGACCATACCACCGCCAAAGCAAAACCCAACTGCGCCGAGCTTGCCTGTGGAATCAGAACGCCCCTTGAGCCACTTGGCTGCCGCAACAAAATCTTCAGTCATCTTCGTGCCGTCTACGGTGCGAAACTTCGCTGCGGCATCTTGTTCGTTGCCCGGATAGCCGCCCACCGAAGTCAATCCGTCTGGCGCAAAGGCGATAAAGTTGGCGGTGGCCAGACGACGCGCGACGTCTTCGATGTAAGGGTTCAGTCCGCGATTTTCGTGAATCACCAACACGACAGGGTATTTCCCGGCTTTCGCTGGACGTGCGAAATGACCTTTGATCGTGCCATTTCCGTTGGGCGATTGGACGGTTTCCGTGCTGACCTTGATGCGTTTGTCATCCAGCGCGACCTGCTGCGCCCAGGCGTAATTCGGTGTCAGGCTAGCGAGCAATGCTGCGGCAGTCACGCCGCCTGTCGCGAACCGGCTTAAATGCTCCATAAAAACGCGACGATCCATGTCGCCGTGCTGCCATTCGTGAAACAGGTCCAACAACTCCTGTGGATAATCGGAAGCTTGCTTTCGTTCCATTTGTTCTCCTTGGGGATGAAAAAAGAAGTCAGAGAGGTTTCTCTTACTTCGCCAATGAAGGCGGAAGCCTGTTGAATGGGTTCCCTCAACCAGGCAATCCGCGACGGTCAATTCTTGTATTGTGCATTTTGTTAGACGAAGGCCAAGCCATACTGGCTTCAAAGCCTGCTGAACTTTTTCTTCGGCTCGCTCTCGTAAAACCAGTCACTGAACATCAGGCTCCGATTTCAATTCAACAACGCGCCGCGACTTGTTGATTCGGAGACGTGGTTTGAACTGTTGGCGTTTTTCTTCCTGCCTGATTCACACGGTGTGACTGATTTGCACTTCGATCAGCTTGTCTTACCAATCCGACTGTGGCAAAAAGCAAAGGAAGATTTTCCGCAATTGCTCGCAAGCACCAAACCTATCCCATCAGGAGAGACAACGTTATGAACAACCGCCGTGATTTTTTGAAATCATCCGCTGCTGCCGCCACCGTCGGCACGCTTGGTTTCAATCTCAATTCGTATGCCGCCAACGTCACCAGCCCCAACGACACGATTCGTGTGGCGTGTGTGGGCGTTCGCGCTCAGGGCAATTCGCACATCCGTGAATATCTGCGAATGCCGAATGTCGAAATCGCCGCCATCTGCGACGTGGACGAAAACGTCCGCAATCAGCGGATCGCCGAGATTGAAAAAGCGTCTGGCAAAAAACCGACAGGATACGTGGACATTCGCAAACTGCTGGAAGATAAATCCATTGATGCCATTTCCATCGCTACGCCGAATCACTGGCACAGCTTGATGGGCATTTGGGCGTGTCAGGCAGGCAAGGATGTTTACGTCGAAAAACCCTGTTCCCACAGTTACTGGGAAGGCAAGCAACTGGTTGCCGCCGCGCGCAAATACAACCGCATCGTGCAACACGGAACCAACAGCCGTTCGACGGTGGCGTTGCGCGAAGCCATGCAAAAGTTGAAAGAAGGCGTCATCGGCGAGGTCTACATGGCGCGCGGCTTGTGCTTCAAATGGCGCGACACCATTGGCAAAAAAACCGACAGCGCCGTGCCTGCCGGAGTGGATTACGATCTGTGGACTGGTCCCGCGCCGAAACGTCCGTTCAACGAAAACCGTTTCCATTACAACTGGCATTGGAACTGGGATTACGGCAATGGCGACATCGGCAATCAGGGCATTCACGAAATGGATATCGCCCGCTGGGGCCTTGGTGTGACTTTGCCGACCAAAGTCTTTTCGATGGGCGATCATTTTATGTTCGACGACGATCAGAACACGCCGAACACCCAAATCGCCAATCTGGAATTCAACGTCAACGGCAAAAAGAAAATCCTTGTCTTTGAAGTTCGTCACTGGATGACGAACAACGAAGGCGGCATTGGCCAAAAGAAAAACAATCGCGGCGAATTTGACAGCAATTGCATTGGCAATCTCTTTTACGGTTCCGAAGGATTCATGGCAATTGACGGCTACACGTCATACAAGACTTTTCTTGGCCGCAAACAGGAACCAGGCCCCAGCCGCAGCGAAGGTGGCAGCAACTGGGCGAACTTCATCGCCGCTGTTCGCAGCCGCAAACGCGAAGACCTCAACGCCGACATCGAAGAAGGCCATCTGTCTTCGGCGCTGATGCATCTGGCGAACATTTCCTACCGCACGGGGCAATGCCTGGAATTCGATCCGGCCAAGGAAGTCATCGCCGGAAATCCCAAGGCCAACGCCATGTTGCGCGACAAATACCGCGCTCCGTTCGTGGTGCCGGAAAAAGTCTAGGCAAACGCAAAATCGTCTGGGAAAGTCGAGCACAAAGACTTTTCCAGACGGTTCCTCAAACCGTTGCAGACTAAAAATCGGCTTTTTTCTCCCGCCCTGATTCGTGCATAATGCCGTCGGCCCCACAAGCTGCATCCCCAAAAAGGACAAACCGGGTTATGAAATTATCTCTTCGGGCAAGTTTTGCTCTCTGCGTTCTACTTTTCCTGGCCATTGTTGGCGCATCGCAAACAGGCAAATTCACGATTCAGATTGTCGCTGCACAATCGCAAACTGAAGCAGAAGAACTGGTCAGCCTGCTCAAAGCCAATGGCGTTGAGGCTTATGTGCTGAAAAGCGTCATCCTGGGCAAAGGAACGTTTTATCGCGTCCGGACGGGAACGTTTCCCAATGCCAACGAAGCGCGTAAATACGGCGAGAGTTTGAAACAGAAAGGCATCGTTCCGGAATTTTTCGTCGCTCCTTACGAAGCGCCGAAAGCAAGCAGTTCGTCCGCCAAACCCGCAGACCAAACGCTTAGCGTGCCTGACAACCTTGAAACCGGGAAGAAAGAACCGGCAACCAAAAAGACCGGGAAAGCGAAAAAAGAACCGGCTGTCGTTGCTGCCAACACCAACCCAGCGCCTGAACCAGCCAAACCTGCAGCTAAAGAATCGTCGCCGTCGGAAGCTTCTTCAGTAACTTCGTCGCCAACACCAAGCGTCCCGGCGGTCAGCTTCGCTCAATTTCGCAATCCGCAAATCGGATTTTCTTTCGAATACCCGGCTCATTGGACAGGCAATCCGCTGACAGCCGATGACGCTCAGGCGCAGCGCGTCAACGCCGGAGCCTATTTTCAATCGGCGGACGACAACGCGTTTCTGCACGTCATCTGGAACGAACTGGAAAAAGCCAACAACCCGGCCAACAACAACGATCTGATTGTGGATGTGATTTTGACCAGCATGAAATCCGGCAAAGAGACGCAGAAAATGGAAGCGACTTCGCGCCGCGTAGAGGAAACAAAAGGTCAGATCAAAACCTATCTGGATTTGCGCGCGTCGTTTCTGTTGCCTGGTCAAACCGCACCGCTGGATTTTCTGGGCAAGGCGCTGATCATTCGCGCCAGCAAAGGCATTCTGCTGGCGGCGGTATTTTTCTCGAAAGACGCGCCGCCCTCGGTTCCCGGATTGGCGGAAAAAGTCATCGCTTCGTTGAAAATCCCGGAATAACCCATCAGCATTCATCCGGAAACAGCAAAAGCCAAAACTCGCCGGAACTTTCTGGCAACGAGTTTTGGCTTTTCAGGTTTTGGCGAATGCTTACTGTTTGGCCTGGGCTTTTTGCTGAGCGGCGGCCTTTTTGACTTTATCCAGCATCAATCGAACGTCAGCCTGATCGGGCGCGTCCGGCGCTTCGCGCAAATACGCTTCAAGCTGTTCAGCCGCTTTGTCCATCTTCTGGCGGCGGATGTTCAGATTGAACAGATATTTTCGAACGTGAACGAAATCCCGTTTTCCGATTTCCAACGTTCGCAGAAATTCGCGTTCGGCACGATCCAATTCCGGCTGTGGTTTCATCATCAACGCCAATCCCAGATTCAAATGTCCCACCGGATATCCATCGTCATTGCTGTTGCCTGTTTCCAATTCGACAACCGCTTCATCAAATCGTTTTTGATTGAGCATCAACATGCCCAGATTGATGTGAGCCACGGCAAATTTGGAATTGATGGCAATCGCTCGTTCAAAATACGCCTGAGCTTCGGCGGGTTTGTTCAGGAGGGCCATCTGCTCGCCAAGCTTGTTCAGGGCGTGCAGGTAATCGGGAAAAATCTCCAGCGCCTGCTGAAATTTTTTGCTGGCATCTTCAGGCTTGTTGTTTTTGGCCAGCTTGAGTCCCTGATCGTAGGCTTTTTTGGCATCTTTCGGGATGTCCTGAATGTCGGCGGCAGACAGCACTTTTCCAATCGGTTTGGCTGTCGGATCGCTGTTTTTTTCCTTCAGGTAAATCTGCACGTTAAAAGTGCGAGGAAAGCTGCCGTACACTTCCACTACTTCCTGAGCCGGTTCATGAGCGCGTGTGTCCGGCGGAACAACCACCCGATACGTGCCGCTGGCTAATCCTCGGAACTCGAAATTGCCCACCGAATCGGAAAAGACCTCTCCAGCAATGCCGCCACTGCTGATTTCCAACACCACGCGAATGCGCTGTTCGGGTAAATTCCCTGAAGGCAAATAGATTTTTCCGCGCACAATATGCGAACTGCCCCCTGAACTGCGACCGGGATTATTTGTATTGCCAGGATTGGTTTGTTGCGCCAGTGCGGCCAGACTCAACAGCAGGACAAGAAGCAGACAGACTTGCAGTCGGAAGAAAAACTGATTGGATTGACGTTTCATGTGCGCCTCCGAAAACGGGAAAGGAAGGAAGAATCCGGCGGCGAAGAGGCGCATTGCAAGCCTGGGATTGTGCTTTCAACCGTCAACGTTCGCCACTCGACAAACAACGATTTCGAGGTTGCGGCAAACAACCGAAGCGGCGCTTCCCAGAATGATTTGCGGATGATTATCCGATCTCGCTTCCTCCATCACCACTTGCCCCATTGCTCTGGGCGTCAGGCGCGTCATCAAAATCATCCTCGTCATCCAAATCATCGTCCGGTTCATCGCCAACCGGTTTGCCGTTGATCAACTCTTTCAATTCTTTACCGGGTTTGAAATAAGGAACGGTCTTGGCCGGAATGTCCACCGGCTCGCCGGTTTTCGGATTTCGTCCGCGCCGCGCATCGCGTTTGCGAACGCGGAAACTGCCGAAGCCACGCAATTCGATCTTATCCCCGCTGTTCAGCGCCTGGATGATGTTCTTGAAGACTTCGTCAACG
>JAEUQP010001047.1 GCA_016789645.1 Acidobacteriota bacterium
GGAGTGAAAAAAGAAGATTACGCGCGGCTGGATTATTTCGATGTCTGGTTTCCGCTGCTGGCTCCCAGCCAGAAACTGTTTCAGGAATTTCGCTCCGGCCAAAAAACCTGGGAGCAATTCCGCAAAGGCTATCGCAAGGAAATGAGCGCGACCGATTGCCGCCAAGCCATCGCGCTATTGATTGAACTGGCGAAAAAGACTCCGATCGTCGTCGGCTGTTACTGCGAAGACGAATCGCGCTGTCATCGCTCACTGCTGCTGGAACTCATCAATGAAGCAGCCAGTTAATCTCGCATTTATTCTTCATCTCTGGAACCCAACATCGCGTAGATAAACGTAACAAGAAATTCGGCGCCAAGGATCGGTATGAACAAATAAACACGAATAAAATCCACAACACTTCCGCCAAGATGCCCAGGTGTAGAATCGAACAATGGCAGTAAGGTAAAAATTCCTCCCGTTACGATCATAAGCCCAACTCCAGTGGTAACAGCAAGATGGTATTTTTCTGAATAGTTGAAACTGCCAAACTTCGACAGGTTGTCCTTTTTCATACCCTCACTTGTTTCTTTGGCAATTCGTTTGCGGCAAATCAATAGCATTAGGCCAAACGCTATTAAGCCAAGTTTGGGCAGAACAAACTTCAATCCTTCTTCCATACCTGCTCCTTACTCTGCCGGAAAATGACAACTCTCATCCGTGGAACAGACTCTTCACCACAAACCAGACATTCGCCGGACGTTCAGCCAGTCGCCGCATGAAGTACGGATACCAGAATTCGCCGTAAGGCACGTACGTCCGCACGCGAAAACCTTCCTGAGCCAGTTGGAGCATCAAATCGCGGCGCACTCCGTAGAGCATCTGAAATTCGAACTTGTCTTTGCCGATGTTTTCGCGCGCGGCAAATTCCTGCGTCGCGCGGATCATTCGCGGATCGTGCGTGGCGATGCCGTGATAAATGCCGCTTTTCAGCAGTTTCTGCATCAGCTTGACGAAATTGGCATCCACATCGGCTTTTTCAGGAAAGGCGACTTCGGCGGGTTCGTTGTACGCACCTTTGCACAGCCGTATGCGCGCGCCCATCGCCAGCACTTCGTCCAGGTCTTTTTCAGTGCGGTATAGATAGGCTTGCAGCACGATGCCGACGTTGCCGAATTCGTGGAAAAGCTGTTTGAAGATGCGCAACGTGGCGTCGGTTTTCGGCGAATCTTCCATGTCTATGCGGACGAAATTTCCCCGCCGATGCGCTTCGGCAACGATGCGGCGTGTGTTTTCCAGGCAGTACGTTTCGTCAATGTCCAGACCCAACTGCGTCAGCTTGACCGAGACGTTGGAATCCACGCCCGTATCCTGAATGCGACCGAGCAAGTGAATGTATTCGTTGACATCGGCGTCGGCTTCGGCACGCGAAGTCGTGCTTTCGCCCAGATGGTCAAACGTCGCCGTGATGCCGAGCTTGTTCAATTCCTTGATCGTGACAATGGCGCTTTCGATGTTTTCGCCTGCGATAAACCGGCGGGTGACTTGTTTGAAGCCGGGAACTTTGACAAAGAAATTTTTGAGTCCGTGTTGTTGCGAAAGATACAGGAGGATTGTTCTGGAAATCATAAGTTTCAATAGTTGTCTTTATGCTGCTGTCGGGTGAACTTCGATCGAAGCCAAAACTTATCACAGCGTTGTTGAAACTTATAGCTGTGTGAAGTCGAAGCCGACAGGTCACACCAACTGACAACAAACTCAATTCACGTTATCATCCGTCCCGTATTCAGCATCGGGCAGGACGAACTTTATGGCGATTCTTTTGGTCAGTGCATTAACGTTTTATCTGGGCGGAGTGCTGTATTCGTTTTATGTGTTTGCAACCAAAACCAAGCGACCGGATAAGGAATTACGGCTGATTGTCCTGCTGGGGTTCGTCGTTCACACCGCCGCAATTCTGGTCAATTGGTATCAAGCCGGTCATTTTCCCATCGTCAATCCACGCGAAGTCAGCGCCTTCATTGGCTGGGCGATTGTCGCGTACTTTCTGTTGATGAGCCGCCGATATCAGGTGCGCGCGTTGCCGGTGTTTCTGTTGCCGCTGGTGTACCTGCTGCTGCTGGCTTCGATGGTGTTGCCGGAAACGTCGCGGGAATTGCCAACGCTGTTGCAGGGCGAAATTACCACTGATCCGCTGACGAAAGTCATCTTCCCTGTGCATGTAACGCTGGTTATTTTTTCGTATGCGGCATTTGTCGTCACGTTCGTCAGCGGCGTGATGTATTTGATCCAGGAACACGAACTAAAAGCCAAACATTTTGGCGCGGCGTTTCAACGATTGCCCGCGTTGAACACCTGCGATGAGATCGGATACCGATCATTGACGATTGGATTCGTGTTGCTGACGTTGGGAGTAGTGACCGGC
Source organism: Acidobacteriota bacterium (assembly GCA_016789645.1). Classification (GTDB taxonomy): domain Bacteria; phylum Acidobacteriota; class Blastocatellia; order RBC074; family RBC074; genus RBC074. Next base: position 2,405 of record JAEUQP010001047.1, read on the forward strand.
ATTTTCTGGAACAATCAGCGCGATGGGCGGTATTGGCACAACGATCCGAAAGAAGTTATGGCGTTGGTCACGTGGCTGGTTTACTTGTTCATCATGCATTACCGATTGACAGCGGGTTGGCGCGGACGCCGCGTTGCGTGGTTATCCATCGCAGGCTTCGTCGTCGTCGTTCTGACCTGGCTCGGTGCGCGCGCGCTGGGCGGCTATCACGTTTTTGGCTAAGGATGAATTCAGAAGGCTGAAGGCTGATTTGATCGCCTGATTCATCCTTCATCCTTCTGACTTCCTCATTCCGGTTTATGAGCATCGTCGTTGTTGGAGTCAGTCATAAAACCGCTCCGGTGGAAATCCGCGAGCGGCTGGCGTTTGCCGAATCGCGGCTGCCGGAGGCGTTGCAATCGCTGACCGACAAGCAAACCGGCAACGAAGCCGTGATCGTTTCCACCTGCAACCGCGTCGAAATCATTGCGGCGACCCCCAATTCCGCCAATGGTGAAAATCCTGCTTCGTGGCTGCACGAATTTCTGCGCAGCTTTCACAATTGCGAAGCGACGGTGCTGGAAAACCATTGCTACAACCTGACAGATTCGGCAGCAATCCAGCACATTTTCCGCGTCACTTCGTCGCTGGATTCGATGGTTGTCGGCGAACCGCAAATCACTGGACAGGTCAAAGAAGCGTTTCAACTGGCTCAGCAAACTGGCAGCGTCGGCCACACCTTGACGCGATTGATGAATCGCGCCTTTGCCGTTGCCAAACGAGTTCGCAACGAAACCGGCATTGGATCGAGCGCCGTTTCCATCAGCTATGTCGCCGTCGAACTGGCACGCAAGGTATTTGAGGAATTGAACGGAACCACCGTCATGCTGGTTGGAGCGGGCGAAATGGCCGAATTGGCGGCCAAACATCTGCTGAATTGCGGCGCGAACAACATCCTGATTGCCAA
>JAEUQP010001070.1 GCA_016789645.1 Acidobacteriota bacterium
CTCTGAGAACTTGCGCGCAAACTCGTCCGCGGCAGCTTCCTCTCCGCTGACGATGGACGCAACTAAAGATAGGTCTTCGACATGAACGGGCTGAAGTGTAGACATCGTAACCTCCTGGAAATTGGCCGAACCTACAGGGGCGTTAGTCTTCCTCAGGAAAAGCTTGGGGGAAGGCTGAAAAAATATTTTCGGCTCTGTCAAAAATTTCGCCACTGCCAACGACTAAGACAGTGTACGCAACCTTATCGGGGCCGAAACCGAAAACTGCCAACGCAAAAAGGAGGCGTCCCAAGCGTTTCCTCAAGCGGTGACAGAATTAAAGTGAATGGCAAATTACAAGACGCTGCGCACTTTAGCGGAGACTTCGGCCCCGGTCAATAAAAGTTAGCGCCTGCATGCGTGAAGGTTTGACATGAACAAAATCTGTAAGTCCTGTCGCTCAATCAATGCCGACGACGCAGTTTTTTGCACAACTTGTGGCGCGATGCCCTTGGATGAACCATTTCCTTCGTCGGAAAACAATCCAAGTCAGGAGTTGTCTTACTCACCGGAGAGTTGGAGACAGCCACCACCAATCATTCCGCCACGCCTGACAAATGCCCCATCAAGCTATCATCCGAATGTTACGAGCCAACCACAACCCGTCAATGTAGTGATCGTCAATCATGGGAAATCAAGAAGCACCGCGGCGCTTCTTGCCTTCTTTTTAGGTTCATTGGGCATACACCGATTTTACCTTGGTCACACAGGGATCGGCATTACTCAACTATTGCTTTTGCTTGGCGGTTTTCTGACCTGCGGAATCACCTCGATTGCTGCAGGCATTTGGGCATTTATTGATTTCATTTTGATCCTTACTGGTTCAATAAGGGATTCTGACGGTAATTCATTGACTTGAGGGCAAAGTGAAAGGTTCTCGAACTGGCCAAGTCTCTATTTGATGAATCAAGGACCATAAAACATTGAGATTACCAGACATTGAAACTACGCTGAAGGTGGAGCATGCAATCAGTCACTCAATTGATCACAAATTGTTACTACTTAAGCCGCCGTCATGTCCTTTTGGTGTTTTTGAGCCTACTGGTCTTCTCTGCGAGTTGTTCGAGCAGTTGTAACGGAACTGCCGTGCCCGGAAGAAAGCAGATCATTCCGTCGCCCAAAGCCAGTGACAGCCCGAAAGCTTCCAGTACGACACCTGTTACAACCAATGATCTGGTGGTTTATCTGGACATCAGCGAGCCGATGAAAGGTTATGTGCATCACGATCAGTCTATCTTCAGCCGCACGTTGCGCACGTTGCGAGAATTTTCGACCACGCTCTCGCCACCTGTGAAGGTTCATTTGCGAAAGGTCAGCGCCGGAGTCGGCGAACTACAGTCAGACATTGAAATCAACCGTGCTGCACACAGCAAAGCAATCTACACGGGTAATCAGAGCAATCTGGTTGGGGCAATCGGTTATTTCAACCAGAATCTGATTCCAGCTTCGGGCAAGGAGCAGGTTGCGATTACACCTCCGCGCTTCCACATACTCGTGACGGACGGGGTGCCGTACTCTCGCCAAGCCAGCGCCGATGGTTCCTGCTCTTCCGGTTCCGATGCCTTTTGTATGCGAAAGAAAATTCTGGATTTGCTCAATCAGGGATGGACTGGAGCGGTCCTCGGCATTCGCAGTCAATTCGGTCCAAAGTTCTTTTCTGAGCAGGCAAAAAGTTACGTTGATTTCACAACCGATGGACGGCCTGTCGAAGAGCACCGGCCGTTTTACCTGTTCGTTTTCTCGCCTGACCACGCTGCGCTCGACAACTTCGTTATTACTCTCAAAGAGGCATTGCGAAGAGACGTGAATGAAAAAGACCTTTTATTGCGAGAACTGCCATTGACAGGAAATTACAGCGAAGGGGCGATCAACTTTGATCCGGCATCCGGTTTCCAAACTCCCGACAAAGCCAAATTGCGCGTTTCCGAAATCCCTGGCGATTCTCCAAACGACCCGTTGTTAATTTCGCTCAGACTCAAAGAGGCGAGCGCTGCGACTGAAGCTCCGTTCACTCTCAATCTCTCAGTGCCATGGTCTTCGCATGGCAAAGACTGCGGAGGAACGCAGGAACTCGCCAGCGTGCTGGATTGGCAATTGGAACAGACCTATCCCGCCAAGGAAGAAACTGGAAAACGCTATCCTGAAATTGACCAGAAGATTGTTGTTGAGTCTGGCGGAAACGATCAACTGAAACTTTCGGCGGTCGCCAGATGGCCAAAAGCTGCGGGGACGCCAGGCTGGCGAGGGTATCGGCTCGCAGCTCGACTCAAACCCAATTCGGAACTGAATTGGATCAGGGCCTGGTCAACCGATAACGACCGAATTTCGGAAGCGGGAACCAGAACGCTTGATCTGAAGACGACTTTGCTTGGGTTATGGCGGAATCCCGTTTTAGAGAAACAATCCATTGCTGAATTTTATCTGCGCATTGGGCCACAGTAAGTCCACGCGCTGACCGTTGTCTAAAAAATAGAGGCTCGACCACTATGCTTTTCATTCTGCAAGAAGAAGGAAGCTCCTCTGCCTTCCTTAGATTTTTTATTGACCCATCCAGTTACGATGCCGAGGGCGCAGCAGACGTGGCGCTGAGCTGGGTGTTGACAGGCGTTGTCATTGCTGTTGTTTGCACGGCAATGATGGCGGGCGGCAAATGGTTTTTCAAAGTGCGCGCCCCAATGAAGGCTCAGCGTTGGTCGCTATTGAAGGTGTTCGGTTGGCTGGTTCTCGGATGGTTGCCGATTCTGCTGACGCTGGGGTTGATCTATTACTTCAGTATCAACTTTACGATGATCCTTGCCATCGGAGGGTATTTCAAAGGGGTGATCTTTACTGCGCTTTTATACGCGTTGGTGATGATCCTCGTTGATTTCATTATTCCGCGCTTTCGCACGGACTATGGCTGGTAAAGGGCGATTTCAGGAGATGATCCCGTGAAAAACATTTTTATCGCCGTCGGCGGCAGCGGAGCCAAAGTGGCTGAAGCCCTGGTCAGAATGCTGGCTGTCGGCTTTCCCACAAAATTCGATCAGAGCGGCATGCCAACCAGCGCGGGCGACGATCTGCAAATCTGGCGCCTTGATCCCGACCGGAGTTCCGGGGCGGCACAGGCTCTGCAAAAAGCCGTTGACGAATACGCTTTCCTGCTTGATAGCCTTAGCAAAGGCGATGCGAAGAGCACCTGGGCCATGGACATCGAGCGAAACGAAAAACGTCAGGCTGTCGTGCGCCATCTTGATCCGCTGGCATCGCACGAAGAAAACCAGCGAGTGAAGACGCTGCGCGGCATTCTGCATTCGCAAGGGCGAGCGCTGAATGGCCAGATGGCCAAAGACGCCAGCCCGTTTCTTTCTCTCTTTTACGATTCAAAAGAACTGGACGTCGAAATTGATCGCGGCTTTTACCAGAAACCATTCATCGGCGCACCGGTGATGGCAATCTTTGCCGAAACCCTGAAAGACGCGAATTCCGCAGGCGGACGCCTGTGCGAGCTTTCTTATCTGGAAACTCAATCGGTTCGCTTTTTTCTGTGCGGCAGTTTGCACGGAGGCACGGGCGCTTGCGGCGTTCCGGTGATGAGCAAGTTCATCGGCGACCATAAAAAAGCTAAACAGAGCCAGCTTGACTGGCATCTAGGCGGCTGCCTGCTTGCGCCCTATTGTTTGCCGCCCGAACCTCCGTTCGAGCAATTGCAGGACGCGCAGCGCGTAGCCAAAGAGCAGGATGATCATGGGTTTAGGGCCATGGTTGATGAGTATCTGCGCCGCTACGGCAATGTCGCGCCGTTCAATACGCTGGGCAATATCCAGGAAAAGCGCGAACTGGTACGGCAGATTCTGCTCGGCTTTTACGCTCAGCGAACCGACATGATCGAACGCGCACGGAACAGTCTGGTCTATTACAAGGACTACATTGCCTCTTATTTCAATGCGCTTTACCTGATTGGCAAGCCGACTCCCGATCCGCTGACCGAATGGAGCAATGGCGGCGCCACTCAGCACAACCCCATCAATTCGGCGGAAGTGACGGCTGCGCTGGCGGCGTTGAACTTTTTCTCCGGTGTGCATGACCGCGAACATCAGCCACAGACTTACGTGATCGGATCGTCCACGCGCACGCTCGGAGACGAAATGTTTCTCCGGGATTTGCCGGAATACTCGCTGTCTTACGACAAAGGCTTCGTCAAGATTGCTCCTGAAAAGGTCTTTCTGGCCACAGCCGCCATGCGCCATCTGGTGACGCATCAAATTCCCTGGGTGGTTGATTCCCAGAAATGGCCGCCGGAGCTGAAGCGATTGAAGGAATACTACGCCGCCTATCCTGACAACGAAGATGAAGACAGGATGCTCTACCCGCGGGCGTTGAAAGTCATCACCGATTCGATTGGCGAATTACTTTCTCCCATGAAAACGCTGGGGTGGAACGGACAGGATTATGGCCAGTTGAGTCTGCTGCTTTCTGATGGCAGGAACGAAATCGAAGCTGTCACCGAGATGATCCAAACGGGTTTGTTGAGCAGGGAGGCCAAAGGTTCTCTAGTTTTGGGCAATTCCGAGATCAGAGTTTCCAAGAAAGAATTTCCCGAATGGTGCCCACCCGGAAAAGAGTTCACTCGCGCAGATTATCTGCGATTCGTTTGGTGGCATTTGATTCATAAAGCCGTTGCGAACGCCGCCAAAGCCTAGGAAAAATTCAAGCAAGAATCCGTCAGGAGGTTGTCGCCATGCAAAATCTAGCCATCAAGGTATTGCTCAACAATTCGATCTGCAGCAGTCTTCCTGTTCAGCAGGAAAGGACATTTTCGCGTGTGCCCGCGGGTTATATTCAGCCACCGGATTACCGTTCGCAGTTTTTCGAAACTTTGCCGACGATGTGGGCGGCGGCTTACATCTTCCAGCGCGCCATCGAGCGCGAAGACCGCGCAGCAATCGAAGAATGGGCCTCCTTACTGCTGCTTCACAGCTTCAACGCGCTGCACATTGAAACTTTCAAGCAGACGACTCTGCAACAAGAATACGACCGGGATTTGTGGCCAGCGATGAATGGAACTTATCCCGCGCATGACAATCCCTTGCGGGACCTCAAACTGCTGCGAACAGCCAATGGAACAATTGTCGGGGCATGTTACCCCAAAATAATTTTTTTCCCGAGTCGCGGGCGCTCGGAATGGCACAAGGATGAAAACCTTCATCCTTATCTGGAAGAAGACGGAGAACGGATTTCCTGGGCGCGATGCTGTGAATTGCTGCTTCCCACTCAGACTGAAAAACAGCGGTTTCATCTCAGGTTGTTGAGTATAGCCGGAAAGCTTGAACATGAAGTTCGCACGGCGCTGTTGAGTTTTTGCAACCGCGAACCGCTTTTCCGCGGCATTCAGCAGAATGAAAATTATGAACAATTGGATCACGATCCGGCGCTTTGGCCGACGCTGGGGATCATTGGAGGTAGTCGCAACAGCCAGGATGTTGAAAACTATTTGTTGAACAGGTATCCGCTTCAGAAAAGCCGCAATGGCGGCATCACCTATTACTTGTTGACCGGTCTGCCAGAAAATGCCGACCGGATGAACTGGATGAAAAGCCCGATTGAGCCGGGTTTGCCTGCGCCCAACCAATATGAACGCCTGTCGGACTCAAAGATCAGGATCAAACACAACCAGGAATATGTGTTCAATCTTGGAGAACAAGACAAAATTGTGCTGCTCAAAGATTTGTTCCTGAACAATTCGCCATATTATTGCGCGTTCGACCGGCAGTCAGCCGACGAGCGTGTCTCGCAAATTCGTCGTCTGCACAAACAGGAAATCATCAACAACACCGGGGCTTTCACTGAGATTAAACCAAGCGACTTGGCCGTGTGTTTGGCGCCCATTAAAAGCGAATTCCTGGGGCATTTCCCAGAAGTTCTAGCAGAACCGGAAAAATATCTTTCAGTCAAAGGCCGCACGCCGGATGGCGGACTGGAATGGGAATTCAGCCTCTTTGGCCAGAAGCTGACCTGGCAGACTGTACCGAAGTTTTCCAGAGCCTTGCCTGATTCATCGTTTGCAATCTGGCCACCGAAAGTTTCGACCGAATGGCATTTGTACGTTGCGCAAGGGACAGGCGCCAAAAAAGAGACTTGTGGCAGATGGCATCTTATTGGGGAAAAAGGGCAAATTGGGGAAACCATAGAGTTGGCCACTCCGCCCGGCGAAGAATACATCAACATCCTGAATACTCCCGGACAATCAAATCGTCCGCTGGCTCTGGCTTTGCGAGATAGCGCAGACAACGAGCGCGGGGTTGTCTTTCTGGTTACGCCCGATCAGCAGTCAATCAGTGGAGCTCAAGCCAGTCTGGCAATTGATTTCGGTACCAGCAATACCAGCCTGGCTTTCAAGCTAGACGGCCAAGCTACCCCGCTTCTGTTTGACCTCAGCCCAAAAATGCTGTGGGGAGCCAAGCCGAAACTGGAGAATCCCGGATTTGTGCCTTTCAAATGGGGCGGCGGCAAAGGCTATTTCCCAACCATCATGCTTAAACGTCGTGCGTTAAATATGGATGGCGTCAGAGCCGATAACCTTGAACCGAGACATCTTTTTTCGGTGGACATCCCGGGGCTGCACAAAGATATGGAAACCCGTATTTTTACTGAACCGGTATTGCAGGCCAACTGGCCGGAGATCCACAAAAATCTGAAGTGGGAGCACGATCCCAAGATGCCCTGGCGACGTCCAGCTTTTCTGGGACTGGCTTTGCTCTACGCCCACGCCGAAGTGTTTTTCAACAAAGGCGGGGCGATGATTAACAATTATGTCTTCACTTTTCCGCTGGCCTTCAGTGAAGCCGAGCAGAGAGGCTTTGAAGAGGAAACGCAAACAGTGGTAAATCGCATCCGCCGTTACTGTTTTGATGCCGGCGAGGCCGCTCCCTCCTATGTTGACGAAAGCACAGCCATAGCCAAGTCAGTGGCGTCGGTTGCCACCAAGGCCGCGCTTGAGGTGTTCGTTGATATTGGTGGCGGCACAACGGACATCGCCATTCGCTATGACGGCAGTTTCCTTGTGCTCGACAGCATCAAACTTGCCGGAAAGTCTTTCTTTATCTACGCAGAGCAAAACTTCGAACCGAGCCTGGAAATCGAAGGAAGCCGCGATTTCAAGCAGCACCTTGGCAAGCTGCTGCTTGACCAGGAATCGGAAAGATTTGTCGAAGATACAGTCAACATTGTCCGACGCCAGAATCTGGACCTCGGCACTTTCTACTCATTACTCATCAACAAGCTGAACGATACGGAGTTCAGGAACAAGGAATCGGCCATTCTGGAAAAAGGGATGGGCTGGCCGTCATACCAACTCTATCGAACAGAGCTGTTTTTTCGCCACGTTCTGACCTACGCGCTGTTACAGGCCTTTGCCGTGATTGTAGATAACAAACTGGACGCGCGAACGTTGACATCGGGCATCAAACTGATTTTGAGCGGCAACGGTTGGGGGCTGATGCTTTTTGGAGAATTTCCCAGAACGAAGCCGAAAATCAAAGATGAATGCCAGACCATCCTTGAATTGCTCAAGGAACGAATCCTGAGTGGTTACGATGAAGAGATCGCGCAGGCGGACGATATTACGAAAGAATCGTTATTGCGCGAACGCGAATGCCTGGAACATCTCAAGATTGCGGATATTGATTTGCTCAACGAACGCAATCTGAGCAAAGCCAAAACAGATGTTACGGTTGGCGCGTTGACCAACATCGTGCAACGACGTGGCCAAAACACCGAAAGCCGCTCCACTCCTTACGCCGGGGTGACGCTTCGCCGCGTCAGCATCAACGGCGGTGAGACCACTGGCGGCAAGGAAATCGTCATTCGCTGGTGTGACCGCTGGAGTTTCGATGAAATCAAGAAGAAGTCCGGGTTGCGGGCGCGTTCGATTGACAGTCTGGAAATCGGCGCGCCGGAAAGTTACGAAACTCCGCTGGATCATTCGCTCTCCGTTTTCACCATTCTGGGATTTTCCGGCAACCGCGATCCCATGCCTCCCGAAGAGTGGTTGAAGATGAACAGCATCCTTTGCAGCGGCGATATCTATCTGGATGGCAACAAACTCACCCGGTCGCCGATCAATCAATTCGTTTCCAGAGTGCTCTACCCTGAAGACGCCAAGCATATCTTTCTGGAAGCGATGGCTGCCATCAACAAAACACTCAAATAGTTGAAAGGGAGAAGCGAATGAAAAAAACAATCATCATTATGACTTTCTTCATGGTTTGTGCGTGCGGTTTGGGGTGGGCGCAGGATTCGGCAACCAGCGACATTCGGCAGAGCATAAGAAGTTTGAGAAGCAAGCTTAATGAACTGGAAATGCTGAAAGTGAATCACAACAAGCTATCTGATACTGAAAAAACAAATAATCAGGCCACATATATTCGGAATGCCAAAGCTGCTCTTGAACAAATAAAAAGTGAAAAAAGTCATCTTGCTAAACAGGTGACATCTTTCCTGGAAAACTTGTCTACAGAGAAGCGAGAAGAGGTTGAGCAAAAATTGAATGATGAAGTGAACAGACTAGATGAAGCTATTAAGCAAATAAGTAGTAAGTTCAATGGCACGCCAGTCAAAATTACATCTGGCATAGAAGATCAGGTTCCTAACTTAAAAATAGCACTCAATGAAATTGAAAACTCCATTAGCCCACTTGGAAGAAATTCGGGTGTATCCACAACGCCGTCCCCGCCCGGTACCTCCCCCAATTTATCTCAACCCTCTAATGGCTGGGCGCTATTCGATTACATTCCTTATGCCTTGCTGTTTATTGCCTTTCTGGGGGTGGCGGCGGCTTTTTTCTGGATTGACAGGCGAATGGCGAAGCTGGAACGCAGTGTGGTCTTGCAGTCACAGAATAGCGCCGGAATTCAGGAAAAAGTGAGCCAGCTTGACGAAAAGCTGGTCCGTTTCAGTCAACAGGTGGGCCATGAATTCAATGCGGCTCTGGATGAAGTTTGGGAAAATATTGATAAGCAACAGAGCAGCAATTCCAAACTGAAAGCAGAGATCGAACGATTACGCACGCCCAGCCAGCAAACAAGCTCGCGTAATGTAGCCTCCGGCTCGCCTGTGATTCGCTCTCGCAGAGAGGAGTCGGACACTCAGGGAGCCGCTTACGAGCCAGCCGTTGCTGCAACCAGAATTGTTTCCGTCAGGGAATATCTGACTCGCTTTGGATCAAGTGCAATCAAAGCTCAAGCTGTCATGTTCAGGCCTGAGGTTTTGCAGCAATCCGATGACGACGGCCCTTATGTGTTGATTCAGAATGACAGCAGCCACGACACTTACAAGGTAATCCCTAGCGTTCCCCGTTTTCAAAGCTCGCAGGATTATTCGCACTTTTCCCATTTTTACGATTGCGATCAAGCCTCCTCTGGAGAAGTGCTAATTGTTGAACCAGCGCTGGCCAGGTACGACGGCTCAATTGGCCAATGGACGCTGCTGCGCAAAGGGCGATTACAGGTTAGCTGAGCCGCGATGGGCGGCGCGGTTTTTGAAATACCGAAGAAAGGAAATTCACGATGACGGAATCGTTACAAAGACTGAAGTTCTTTTGTCAGGTTCATCAAGAATCCTGTGTCACACAGCGCGCGACGCCTCTGCCGATGTGCGAGCAGGGGCCGCATTCGCTGACCGAAGATTTTCTGCGCGACAAATGGGAATACTGCTGCGCTTGCGAAAGCTTTTTTTCGCGTGACGACCACCAGCCTGCCCGGAGCAAATGTCCTTCCTGCGAGCGGTCGATTCTGGCTCGGTATCTGTGCGACACTTGCGACACCTTGAGTTTTGAAACCGAACTGCCGCCACCTCAACGAAGTTTTGCGTTTTCCCCAACCGGATTGCCATATCCGAGCTGCCCGTGCTGTCTGGTCAGATTGCAGTCGCCAACGGTCGAACACAACTGTGTCAATGGATTGCGCGCGCCATTCAGGACTCCGCGTCAACTCTGTCCGTTCTGTGGCGAATCGGTGGTGAAACCGGTTGCGCCGGTCGAAGTGTTACAAACGCGTCCTCTGACAGAAGACTTGCCGACCAAACCAGTTCTTCCGACTCCGCCTATCTTGTTTCCGTCCAGCTTTGAAAAACCCGTCAATGAATATCTGCGGGCCTTGAACGGAAAAGCAGTGATTGCCAAATCTGTCTTTACCCAGCCTGACGCGCTGATTGAAAGCAACGACGGGCAATTCTGGTTGACGAAGTATAAAGGTGACGATTCATTCATCGTCTTTCCAGGTATCCCACGTTTTGGTTCTGCACAAGATTTCACTCACTTCCAGGTGGCTTTTGATTGCAGCAATCCTGAGGCGGGGCAAGTGGTGATTTCCGCTCCGGCTGTGGCGTATTTGAACCCCACGTCACGAATCTGGACCATCACACAAAAAGGCAGGCTCAAGGTTCAAGGCGAACCGTCGCGATCTGTCACGCCAGAGCTGACTCCGTATCAGCCAACGGCTTCAGCGGAAGATGTTCCTGCGACTGGCAACAAGCTTCCGTTGTTCATAGGTGGAGGCATTCTGGGCGTGATTCTGATTGGCATGTTGATTTATCTGTTTTTTGGTTCGGCGAAACGCCAGATCATTGCCAAGGTCAAGCAAGGACAAATCACCACTCCTGTCGGCAACAGCGCTTATGACCTTTTCCTAAGCAGCAACCTATCAGAGAGCGACCGCGCCGGCCTCGCTAAAGAGATCAGTGGGGATCTGAATTCCAAAGGCGAGGAAGTCATCACGCAAATAGTCCGCGACGGTTACAGTCCACCGATTGCCGATTGCGACGGGACGGCCAAAATCTTTGCCTGGCTGGACACGCTCTCGCCGCAGAGTTCATACAAGGCTCGCAAGCATTATTTTCAAGGCAGAGCGGCTTTCGACAGCAATGACCTGAACAGAGCAGAGAACGAAATCAAACAGTCCATGAATTTCGATCAGTCGTTGGCCTTGTCGGTGAATCACATGGGGCGCATTTATGTGCGTCGCAAAGATTACACGACGGCGCAGTATTGGTATCAAAAAGCTATTGAGATTGATCCGAACTGGATGGCGCCTAGAAGTAATCTCTGCACGATGGCAGTCGAAAATCTCAAGAATTACTATTTAGGCGAACAAGCTTGTCGTGGCGTTCTCCAACTCGATCCAAACAAAGCTTCAGGCTATTACTTTCTGGGACGCTCTCTGGAGCGACGTGGCTATATTTGCGATGCCGCGCGAGAATTTCGCACGGCGATTGAAAAAGCATCCGGTACAACCAGTCCCGGGTTTAACGTTGACAGCCTCAGTCGGCAGTTACCAAAACTGGAGAGCCAGTGCAGTTACTGAAACCGAAGGGATATTTTCTTCAAGTAAAACATCGCTGGTGGCATCTGTCTAGAAATGTGTTGATGGTAATTGCCACGACCTTGCTGACTTTGGCGCTTGTTGGCTTCTTTTATTGGTTTTGGCGCGATCTTGACTTGGTAATTGTCGGCGGGTTGATGGTTGACGGAACTGGTGCGCCACCATTTTCGGGAGATGTCGCCATTCGCAACGGAAAGATCGTTGGAGTCAGTCGTTGGTTTTACCGGTTGGCGCCTGCCAGAAGTTACATTGATGCTCGCAGGAAAATCGTCGCTCCGGGGTTCATTGACGTACATACGCATGTCGAAGCCAATCTGCCCGCATCGGCTCAGTTCAAGCCTGCCAATTTTTTGAAACAGGGCGTGACGACGATCATCACTGGCAACTGTGGGCGTTCGCGCACAGACGTGGCGGCCATGTTCAGCGCGATGGAACGTAACGGAAGCTACATCAACGTGGCAACTTTGGTTGGGCATAACAGCGTACGCAGGCAAGTAATGGAACAGGCTGCGCGCGCTCCATCAACCGAAGAGTTGCAACGGATGAAAACTCTGACAGCGCGAGCGTTGGACGAAGGAGCGTTGGGGCTTTCCACTGGATTGGCTTATGCGCCGGGCAGGTTTGCGACGTTTGATGAACTGGTGGCTCTGGCCATGGTTGCCGCCGAACATGGCGGAATTTACGCGTCGCACGTTCGCAACGAAGCCAGCGACGGCGAAGAAGCAATCCTCGAAGCGTTGAATATCGGCAAACAATCCGGTGCAGCCGTTCAAATTTCGCACATCAAATGTTCCGGGCGCAGGCAGTGGGATTCGATGGGGCGGCGGCTGAATCTGCTTGCCGAAGCGCGAGCTACTGGTTTGCGAGTTTACGCTGACGCTTACCCTTACGAACGTTCCAGCACCACGACGGACATTCTGTTACCAGATTGGGCGGTGGCTGACAAACGCGCGGGAGTGAAGCAGGCTGCAATCAATCAGCAGGCTCGGCAAAAATTGAAACGAGATATTTTGAGCAAGCTTGAAGCCGATGGATGGCACAGTCTGGCGCACGTCAAACTGGCCGCCGGTCGCAAGGAGTGGATAGGGAAGACGCTGGCTGAAGTCCCAGTTTCTGCCGCAACGTTCGATCAGCAGATTGAAAACCTGATCGAAATCTCTCTGCGAGGCGGAGCACAGGCAATCTATTCCGATATGAACGAAGCGGATGTTGTCGAAGCCGTTTCAAATGAATTCTGCGTCTTCGGCAGCGACAGCGCGGTGCGCGATCCGAATGGCGATTATAGGCCTCATCCGCGTGGTTCAGGCACATTTCCACGCATCTTTGCCAGATACGTCCGCGAAAATAGCAGACTCAGTCTGGCCCAGGCCGTGCGCAAAGCCAGCGGCCTGGCGGCGGAAATTTTCGGATTGAAAGAACGTGGTCATCTGGTCTCAGGCGAGTGGGCCGACCTTGTGATCTTCGATCTTTCGACAATCGAAGACCGCGCCGATTACGATCAACCCTTTGCCGAACCGCTCGGTATTGATTACGTGATCGTCAATGGTGTGGTGACGGTTGCTCACGGTTCGTTCACCGAAAACGCGCCAGCGGGAATGGCTCTTCGCCGATAATGCAAATACAAATGTCAGCTTTTCAAACCGGGAGGAATTTATGATCACAATCAAAGTCGTTCGCAGCAGCAATGGGAAACCAGCCAAAGGTGAAAAAGTCGCAATTGGGTTTTCCAGCATTTTTCGCGGAATCACCAGTTCTGAATACACCGACGAAAACGGTGAAGCCCACTTCGACGCTGATCCCGGCGAAGGGGAGGTCTACATCAACGGCTCAACAAAGTACAAAGGCTCTCTCAAAGGAAGAGTCGTTGTTTATATCTGACCAGACATTCAATAATCTGCCACCTGAAACGGCATTGTCCAAAATTTAGTTGAAATTTTTCCCCGGTGAGCTGTTGGCACAGAGGGATTCTTAGTTGAAATTCGATCCATCTGAATCAACTTAAGGAGACCTAAAACCATGGCTAAACCGGATATGAGCAAAGAAAATTT
>JAEUQP010001076.1 GCA_016789645.1 Acidobacteriota bacterium
CAAATCCTGCGACCATTTGTGCAGGAAGTTTTTGGCCATCGGCGTCAATGCAGCTTCCAGTTTGTCGAGCGAATCGAACTGCTGCGCCTTTTGAAAATAACCGAGCACGGTTTCGGCGTCGGCTCCGATCAAACGGATCAGAAATTCGTCGGCGCTCGCGGGCAAGCCTTTCAACTGCGCCTTGGCGTCCAGACTGAAATCCGCCGTGAAATTGAATTGCGAATCGCGGTTTTTGCGAACGACGAATCGCACCCAACCGTCTTGTTCGCCGCGTCGCGCTTCGATACTGAAATCGCCCGCCAACTGATAGCCGAGCGAAACCGCCGCCATCGTTCGCATCGCGTAATTCAAATCCAGATGCAGTTCGTTGAAATCGAACGATTTCGACCCGGCCATTTTGAAGCCCCAGTTCAATCCGGCATTCAGCTTCAGGTATCCGCCGAACCGCGTGGCAATGACTTCGCCGGGTGCGGGCAATTCAGCGACTGAATCTATCTGTTGCGGCAACCGTATGCTGGCAAACAGGTCGCTCAAAATCTCATCGGCGGTTTGTTCGGCGCTGTACAGCTTCAACTGTTCAAAGACCACATTGCCGCCCGCGCCAATGCCGAAATTCGCCGACAACGGCCCGACAGGAAACGGCACCGGCGTATTGCCACTGACTTTGACATCGCCCTGCGCGCTGAACAGCAACCGAACATACAGCTTGTCATCGGTCAAAAAATCCTGCAGGCCATACGCCTTGATGACTTTTTCGTCATCGTCCTCCTCGCTCTGCTTCGGCCAGAGCAAATGAATCTGGTTAACAGCGCTGGCGCTGATGCCAAGTTGCATTCCGGCTTTTCTGCCGAATTTGAATCGCTGATTATTGTTGAAGCTGAAGCTGACATCCGCGATGCGATCAATCGTCGGCAGAAATTTGCCTTCGTTGGCCAGCAACGTTGCCCAGATGTTCTGGTCGCTTTGCAATTCAAATTGGCCGTCGCCTGCCAGAAAGGATTTTTTGAAGGTGTCGCTGTTGATCAGAAAAATTGATGTTGGCACTCGATTCGCTCCTTGACCGTTGTTGATGATTTGCCGAGACTGTCACGCACTTTATCCGAATTACGGCACGCAGTCATCAAACGAAGCTAAAAAACTAACGAGGTGAATTTATGTTGGAAGGTTTGAGAGTCGGCGATCATGGCGAAAAGAGCGTGGAAGTCACGCGCGAACTGACCATCGCCATGCACGATCCGTCGTTGCCGGAAGTGTATGGCACGCCGATGATGATTTATTTGATGGAAGTGGCAGCGGCGGAAGTCATGCAGCCGTTTTTGCCTGACGGATGGATTTCCGTCGGCGTCGAAGTCAACGTTCGCCATCTGGCGGCGACGCTCAAAGGCGAGCGCGTCACCGCCAAAGCCACCGTCATCGAATTGGCGAAAAATCTGGTCAAGTTTGAAGTCGAAGCGCATGACAGCCGCCAGTTGATCGGCTCCGGCACACACACGCGCGCGGGACTTGATCTGGAACGGTTCAAACGCGGACTGGAACGTCGCGAACAAGGATAACCAACGGTTGAAAAACTGGCTGAACATCTGGGGACGCCGCGCCGTCACCATCGTCGGATATACACTGGCGTGGGCGATTGTGCTGTTGACACTGCCGTTGACCCTGGCGCTGGCTGTTGTCGTTGACCTGATTCGTCGCAATCGGTTCGCGACCGTCCGAGCCGTGTTGATGGCAGCGGTGTTTCTGACTTGCGAAATGGTCGG
>JAEUQP010001094.1 GCA_016789645.1 Acidobacteriota bacterium
GCGGCCTGATTACACGCCGGAACCGGATGTCGTCCATGAAGTCATCGGCCACATTCCCATGTTCACCGTGCCGGATTTTGCGGACTTTTCGGAATTCATCGGCAAAGGCGCGGTCGTCGCCACCGACGAACAACTGGAACAACTTGGCCGGTTGTACTGGTTCACGGTCGAATTCGGCTTGATCGAAGAAGCGGGCGAAATCAAAGCCTTCGGCGCAGGGCTGCTGTCATCATTCAGCGAACTGGAACACGCCTTCACCGACAAAGTCGAACGCCGCCCGTTCAACCTGGAAGAAGTCATTCACACCAAGTTTGATTATTCGGACATGCAGCCGCTGCTGTTCGTGATTCCGTCGTACGCGTACCTGAAAGAAGTCACGCGAAAATTCATCCGCAGCTTCGACAAAACCGGCGATTTGGCAGTTGCTCCAATCGGTGTGCCGAAAGCGGTTTGGTAGAAAACTGTTTTAGGTGGTTTGGCTGATGTGCCAGAATTGGCGCACGGAGGTAATTCAATGACAACCATTACACTCGAAGTCCCGGATGAAGTTTCCGAGCAATTGGAACACCACAAACACCAACTGACGGAATTGCTGGTTAGAAGCCTGAAACAACCGCCGCTGGCTGCGGAAGTTTATCGTTATGTGCTTGATTTCATCGCCAATCGTCCGACGCCTGAGCAAATTTCGGCTTTCGGCCCGACACCGGAAATGATTGAACGCCGAAGAGAGCTGGTGGCGAAAGAGCGAATCAATGCAATCACACCTGCTGAGAAAGCAGAGCTTGATGAGTACGACCGCATCGAACATCTGATGGTGATGATTAAGACTCGGAATCTTCCTTTCCTAACCGGCAAACCGTGAGCGAGACGTACATCCCAACAACGCTTCGTCGTTTGGTAGCTGAACGCGCGTGGACGCAATGCGAATACTGCTTGTTGTCGAGCGGCGTTTCGTTTTACCCGCACGAGGTTGATCACATCATTGCTGAAAAGCACGACGGCAAAACCGAATTTGACAACCTGGCTTACGCTTGCGCCCGATGCAACCGGTTCAAAGGAACAGACCTCGGTTCGTTCGATCCGCTTACAGGACAATTCGCTTTTCTCTTCAATCCGCGAACACAAGCTTGGGGCGAGCATTTCGCTTTTGAGGGCGAAAGGATCGTAGGGCTGACGGCAGAAGGCCGAACAACGGTAAAGCTGTTGCAAATGAACACTGAGGAACGATTGGCTGAACGCAGGAATGAGTAGCTACAACACTGGCCGCATAGCACCGCGAGAGAAAGAACTATGAGCAACAATCCACTAAAAATTCGACAAGTCCATCACATTGAAATGTACGTCGGCAATGCGAAGCAGGCTGACTATTACTATCGCAATGCCTTCGGTTTTGACCGCATTGCTTACACCGGGTTGGAAACCGGAAATCGCGAACAGTGTTCGTATGCGTTGCAGCAGGGGACGTTCAAGCTGTTGCTGACAACGCCGTATACGCCGCTGGACAAATCGGCGCCGCACATTTTGAAGCATGGCGACGGAGTCCGCGATGTGGCGTTGGAAGTGGACGACGCCGATTTCGCGTTTGAAGAAGCGTTGAAGCGCGGAGCCGAACCTGCCGTCGCGCCGTACACCATAAAAGGCCCGCAAGGCGAAGCGCGCCGTTCGGCGGTGAAAGTGTATGGCGACACGATTCATTCGTTTTTTTCCAAGCGCGATTTCAAAGGCGCGTTTATGCCTGACTTTGTCGAATCGAATGTGTCGGGTCGCAATGCCGGATTGCTGCGGCTGGATCATTTCGTCGCCAATGTCGAATTCGGCAAGATGACGTACTGGGAAGACTGGTACAAACGCGTCTTCGGGTTGGAACGCTTTATGACCTTTGACGACAAGGATATTTCGACCGATTTCACGGCGCTGAACAGCGTGGTGATGGCCAACGAATCGCGCAGCATCAAATTCCCGATCA
>JAEUQP010001125.1 GCA_016789645.1 Acidobacteriota bacterium
AATTCAAAAGCAGTGGCAACTTGCCGGTCACCGAGCAAGTCGGCAATGGATAACGGACGAAACCGATCGGCAATGGAAATGATGGAAGCGGGCATAGCAGGTTAAAGACACTATTTTGAATCCCAACTTAGATTGGGACCATCAAGCAGGATTGGAACAAGATTGAGAATGTTACGTCCAAGAATTCCGGTCTCCTGTTCAAGCAGTAAAAACTGACCGCGAAAGCTCTTTCCAAGGAAAACCATCTCAGCGTGCACAACAGGCGCAACAGTTAAGGGCCATCAAATGCGGCGAGTTCGTATGCCTGATCAGGCAAAGCAGTCAATCCAATAAGCTCAGCAATGCTATTTGGTAACAACGTGACGTCGCTTCCACTATCAATCAGCATTGGAACATCGGAATAAGACGCGCGCGTGTCTGTGTTTCGCAACGTTACCCTGGCAACTGGCGCTGGCGGATTGAAGAGAATGGAATCATAGCTTGGCATCAGGGCTTACCTCGATGATTTCCATTTTGAAATCGTCCGCCTGTTGTGGGTTGGCTAAGCGTGGAGTGTGAACGGTTGGACGCACGACCGTTTGAGGTTCAGGGACGACGACATAAACCGTCGTTCTTTCACGAAGTCTCAAGCCGTTCTTAAGCTTGATCTGGCCATGTTCAACAACACCTTCGTAGGTTTCAATGCTCATAATCTACCTCCTAGGACAAAGGCATTTTTCTCTTCAAAGCTTAAAATTGCAACGCCTGCCGACGCGAACTGACAAGGACGTTT
Organism: Acidobacteriota bacterium; assembly: GCA_016789645.1. Lineage (GTDB taxonomy): Bacteria > Acidobacteriota > Blastocatellia > RBC074 > RBC074 > RBC074. Next base: position 773 of record JAEUQP010001125.1, read on the forward strand.
AATCGGCTGATCTGTTTTCGAGCAATGTCCACGCCAGCAACCCACACAACACAAATCCAAACGCGTTGCTGATGCCGTGAACCTGTGCCATCAACGGAATGCTGATGGTTTCCATTCCAGCAAATCGCCCGAAGGCATACAGACAGGCAAAGATCATGGTCACGATCACAGACATTGCCGACAGAATCAGCAACAGCCTCGGCAGGGGAGATGCTTTGGGCGCGACGAAAAACATCATCAGCATTGCCAGCAAAAATAAACTCGATGCCAGAGTGACGGCGGAAAAGACTTCGACCGGGCGCGACAATGTGATTCCGGCGGCAACCAACGGCGGACCGGCAATGACACCGGTTGCGGCGGCGAGATAAAGTTTTCGAGCAATGCCGGTTTGGATCGTTCGCCCGACCAACCCGGTCAGAATTGGCGCAGAAAATCCGGCGTAATGAAAATGCACCGCCGTCAACAGCACGATGGTGTCGGAAAAATTCATCGGGTTCAGTCCCGCGCGCGACAGAACCAGCCAACCGCTGCCCACCACGACATAAGCCAGCCCGGCATCAATACAGAGTTCTTCCAACGGCAAAACGCGGCCAGTGGTTTTCCAGCGCTGCCACAATCGCTCCAGTCCGATCAGCGCAACGAACAGCGTGGTCAGCGTCCAGATCAACGTTGTGGCTGCGGCCAGCAAGCTCGTTCGCAGCGCAAACGAAACGATCACCAGCGCCGCACCGATGGGTTGTAACCGGATGGCGTAACCGAACGCGCGGCTGGGTTCAGGCTTCACCGCCAGCGACAATGCCAGTGGAACAAACACCAGCACAGCCAGCATCAGCAATCGTTCGATTAACCAGGTTTCGCCACTGCTGCTCACCGGCAGATTCAGCCAATCCGAAAGCGGCAGCAGCAACACCAGCCAGACGATTCCTCCGATCAATGCACTGGTTCGCCCAAAACGGACAGGAGCAAGTTTTGCGATTTTCATAACGATATCATCCCCTCAATCAGGCAAGTTTCCCAGTCGCAAAGCCTTTCGGACGAGAATCTTGCGCCTTCGCCGGTTTATGGTGTAGAACGAACGCGCATTCAAATCAGACAACAACAGAAGGGAATTCGCCAACGTTGGTAGAGCGTCATTCAAACGATTCGGGCTGGATCGAAGTCATCACCGGTTCGATGTTCAGCGGCAAAAGTGAAGAGTTGATTCGGCGGTTGCGGCGCGCGCAAATCGCCCGCTTGAAGGTGCAAAGTTTCAAACCCGCGATTGATTTGCGCTATTCCGAAGAACACATCGTGTCGCATTCGGAGATGAAACTGGCTTCCCAACTGGTGACTTCGACGCGCGAAATTCTGGAATCGGTCACTTCCGACACGGAAGTGGTTGGCATTGATGAAGGACAATTTTTCGATGCCGACTTGGTCAATGTCGCCAACCAGCTTGCTGCCGAAGGCAAGCGGGTCATCATTGCCGGACTCGACATGGATTACCTTGGTCGTCCATTTGAGCCGATGCCATTGTTGTTGGCCATTGCCGAAGACATCACCAAAACGCGAGCCATCTGTATGCAATGCGGAAGCCCGGCGACGTACACGCAACGATTGATCGCCAGCCGGGAACGGGTTGTCGTTGGCGCTTCGGACGCATACGAAGCGCGTTGTCGTGCTTGTTTCGATCCAAATCTTGGCCAGGCCAATGAGGCGTGAGGAAAGGCAAGGGCAAGCTAAATCGAAGCAAAAAACTTTGAAACAGGATGGACAGGATTTTGTTCAGGATGAACGGGATTCAGGCTTGGCGGGTTGGCCCCAACCACTAATGTTCCTGTCAATCCTGTCAAAAATCTTGTTCATCCTGTTTTCTTAC
>JAEUQP010001183.1 GCA_016789645.1 Acidobacteriota bacterium
GGCGTCGAAGTTTCGTGGCAAGTGACGGGCATTCGCCAAGACCCGTGGGCCAATCAAAACCGCATTCCCACCGAAGAACTGAAACCGAAAGACGAACGCGGAACCTATTTGCATCCCGAAGCGGCGAACAAACCCGAAGAGCTTGGCCTGGAATGGCGGCGCGATCCTGAAACGATGGCTCGCATCAAAGCTCAACGCCAGAAACAGCAATAATAAAAACAGGGGAAAACGTCATGAGCAACAATCAAAAATCGAATCGTATGCTGTTTCGCCGCAAGAAACTTGGCGTGGCATTGATCGCCATTGTGCTGGCGCTGTTGACCGCGAAACCCGTCTGGCGCGCGCTGGCGGCGGCAGGCGATTTGGATATGTCATTCAGCGGCGGCGGCAGATATAAATTGCCGTTGGCTTTTCCCGCATCGAACACAGGCTACGGGCGCAACGTGGATGAAGTGCTCATTCAAGCCGACCCGAACAACGTGCAAGTTGAGAGAGTCATTGCCGCTTATTCAAACGGGTTAACTTGCATTGCGCCTGGCGCAAATTACGACTTTCTGTTGACGCGGCTGACTTCGTCGGGGACGAAAGACAGCGCGTTCGGCAATAACGGATACGCGACAATCAATTTCGATTCAACGGGTTTACCTGTCCAGAACGGCACCGTGACGGCGCTGGCCTTGCAATCTAACAACAAGATTCTCGTCGCGGGCAATCTATGCACCGGTGGTGGCAACGCAGTCGGACTCGCGCGTCTGACTGTTGACGGCGATCTGGATACGTCGTTTTCCGGGGACGGACTTTGGTTTTTTCTCGGTATCTCTGAAGTGTCAGATATGGTGGTGCAATCAGACGGGAAGATCTTGTTGGTGGGCAGAATGCTGGACAGCACCGGCACTTATTGGAAATCGGCGCTGTGGCGTTTCAACACCAATGGCACGCCGGACGGGAGCTTCGGCACGAATGGATATTTGCATACTACGGTTTGGTCGGGGTCTTCGACGGATGGCGGCGTGCGCGAAGGCTTCAAGTCGGTTTATGTGCAATCTGACGGCAAGATCGTCGCGCTGAATAACAACGGCAGCGGCTATCGCTTACGGCGGTACACGGCCAACGGTGCGGTGGATTTCACCTTGCAAGTCAATGCCGCGACCGGCGATTCAGGCAATAGCATCAGACCGGTGAGTTCAAACATCTGGGTTATCGGTAGCACTGGGGGCAGCTCGGGACAGTACGGAGCAATCTTTGCGCGTAACAGCGCCAACGGCTCGCCGGATGCCAGCTTTGGCGACAACGGGAAGGTGGTTTCGTCGCAACCGTCTGTCTGGGCAGATTCCGCGCCGATGCCGTTTTCCTTCCCGTCAAAATATGTAATTGCCGGTTGGAATTCCTATCCTCCTGTAAATTTTGGCAGGAACGAAAAGGCCGTAATTACACGCTATTCTGGCACGGGCGTTCTTGATACGAGTTTCGGTACGAACGGCAGTACCGAAGAAACCATCGGGTTCTTATTCGTAAGTCCTCACTCGCGTTACTCCTCCATCCGCATCGGCCTCAGCGGCAAAATCGTGACGGGCGGACAGGGTGGCAATTTCGATTTGGGCTTTCCTCCCAACGAATTCGGCGTCGTCGCGCGATATTTAGGCAACTGAACTCTTCAACTACCAACAATCAAAGGATGAGCTTATGTTCAAAAAAACAATCTCAATGTTTCTGGTTTTCACGATGCTGTATGTCGGCGGAGCGATGACGGCTCTGGCGGCGACCAGCGCCGAAAAAGACGCTGCGCGCGCCGCCAAGGTCAAAGCTGCCGTTGCCAAACTCGGCGTCGGAACAGACACGCGGGTTTCGGTGAAGCTGAAGGACAAAACCAAACTGGCCGGTTACATTGCCGAAGCCGGAGAAGAATCCTTTGTCGTCGCTGATTTGAAAACCGGTGCAGCGACAACCGTGGTGTATCCGGCGGTAACGCAGATCAAAGGCCACAATCTATCAACCGGCGCCAAAATCGCCATCGGCGCAGCCATTGGAGTCGGCGTCCTGGTTCTGGTGCTGATTCTGGTTCGGCTGAACAATGAAGGCGCGTTCGATTAGTTTGAACTGGCTTCAAACCACCGAACCGCTTTTTCAATTGCGGTTTCAATCGGGCTTTGCGGCAGGCCGAGTTCGCGGACGGCTTTTGCTGAATCGTAGTACATCGCTTTCTGCGACATCTGCACGGAATACAATGACACCTGCGGCGTTTTGCCGAACCAACGAGCCAGAATTCGTTCGTCCACGAACGCCACGGCCAGTGGCAAGAAGTGTGGAACGGCAAAACGCGGCGCAGGTTTGCCGGTGATGGCGGCCAGCATGTCCAGCATCTCTTTCAGCGTCAGGTTTCGATTTCCCAAAATATAGCGCTCGCCGGTTTTTCCCTTCTGCCAGGCCAGAATGTGGCCGCGCGCGACGTCTTCCACGTCAATCAGGTTCAGCCCCGTGTGGACGTACGCGGGCATTCGATCTTGCAAAAAACGCAGAATAATATCGCCGGTCGGCGTGGGTTTTATGTCGTACGCGCCAATCGGCGTTGAAGGATTGACGATCACCACATCCAATCCGTCGCGCCCGTTTTTTCGACAAGCTGCCAGCGCAGCTTGTTCAGCAAGAAATTTCGACTTTTTGTAATCGCTGACCAGAGCTTCGACGGTTGTTTGCGTGCGTTCGTCAGCAAGCACGCCGGGCGCGGGAACGCCGATGGCTGCGACGGAACTGGTGTGAATGAACCGCCGGATGCCAGCGGTTTTGGCTGCGGTCAGCAGGTTTTTGGTGCCGATGACGTTGGCTTGGTAAATGGCGTCACGGTCTTTTTGCCACAATGAATAATGGGCTGCGACGTGAAACACTGCGTCGCAGCCCATGATGATTTCTGTCAGAAGTTGCGAATTGTCCAGATCGCCCGTCACCAGTTCCAACGGCAATCCGGCAACGTTGCGCTGGTCGCTGCCCGGACGAACCAACGCGCGGACTTCATGCCCATCGTTCAGCAGCATTCTGACCAGATTGCCGCCGATGAATCCTGTTGCTCCGGTGACGAAAACTCTCATAGGTACCAGTTTCCAGTTTCCGGCATTCAAGCAGAGCTTCAAGAGCAGTAGCAAGGACTGGAAATCGGAAACTGGCGGCTGGAAAACGCTTAGATTCCCATGGCTTGAACGTGGATTTTACGATTGTTCGGGCCGTCGAATTCAGTGAACAGCACCTGCTGCCACGTTCCGAGTTTCAACTTGCCATTTTCAATCGGGATGGAAAGGCTGGGGCCGACGACAATCGCCCGCAAATGCGCGTCGGCGTTTTGGCGGTCGCAATCTGAAAACAGCGGATCGTTGTGTTTGTAATACACTCCGTGAGGCACGACTTTGCCAAACAGGTCTTTGATGTCGGCCAGCAACGCGTCCTGAATTTCATTGAGCATAATGCCTGCCGTGGTGTGTAACGACGAAATTTGCACTATGCCATCGCGAACTGGGGCCTGAGAAACGAACTCGGCGATTTGTTCGGTGATGGTTTTCAATTCAACCCGTTCTTTGGTTGTAATGACCAAAGTGGTTGAAGCGACTTTGTATGTGCCTTCTTTAGCTTCGATATTCGGCTTTGCTTCTATCGCTGTGACTGCTGCGTTTTTCATTGTGCTGTTCTCCTAACTTATTTTTCCATTTGGGGCTTCGCAGGCGACAGCGGAGGAGCGTGCTGTGCCGGGGCCACGCATCAATTAGTGACGGACTCTAGGCGAGCCAGAACTCGGTTGTCAATCGGGCTAACCGGATGATTTTGAACCGGCTTGGCTTTACCAAGTTACACTCTTACAACGACTTCCAGGACATTTCGTAGTGCCGCCAGCACTGGCTTCAGATTTCGCAAAAACCGCGCGGAGGCAACGGGGCGCTGCAACATCGCCGCTGCCATTCGCCGTGGATTGACTGTGCCGTCGGGTTCGGCGGCAGAGTTGAAATCCGGCAAATCGTGTTCGGCTTCGTCGGAAATGACCCGAACGACAGCCGCTGGTATCCCGAATTTTGCTGCGACTTGCAACACGTCGAAACTTTCCATGTCCACGGCTACGGCTTGGTGTTGCTGTCCCATCCACAATTTGTCCTGAGCGTTGACGACAACGTGATTGACTGTAATCCCGGAGCCGTAAACACAGTTGAGCGCTGATTCGCGCAAAGCATCCAACAAGGTTCTGATTAACTCGGCTTGCCTGTGTGAATGTTGAATCGGCAAATCCGTTGGCGTTAATTCTTCAATGGCTCCACGGGCATCCAGGCAGTGATCGTACACAATCGCGTCACCGGTTTTCAGTCGTGGATCAAGCGCTCCGGCCAGTCCCGCGACAATCAACGCGTCGTAACGATTTTCGGTCAGATGTTGGGTGAGCCAATCGGCAAAGCCACGCGCGCCAATTCCGCACTGCAAAACAGTGATTGTGCGATCACTAACCATTCCGCGACAAATTTTGAAATTGGATTCGGCTGAAATGGTTTTTTCCGCCAACGAGGCCGTGGCGGTTTTGAATTCGACTTCTACGGCGGTCACCAGGCATAGCCGCGCCAGTTTGCTTGAGTTCGTATGCTCGGTCATTTCAGCGGCAAGCCTCGTTGCGAAACCCAGTCCAGCAATTCTCCACTAATGACGATGTGTGCCGGAGTCAATTCGGCGACGCTGGCGGCTCCGCATAACATGACGGCAACGCGCAATTCGTTGAAAAACGCTTGGAAGAATCGTTCAACAGCTTCGCTTCCCCCAGCCGTGTAAGCGCGTAACACAGGCAGCGCAACGCCAACAACTTTCGCACCAAGCGCCAATGCTTTTGCCGCTTGCAGACCGGTGCGAATGCCGCCCGAAGCAATCAGGCTCAAATTCAATCCGCGCAATTCGCACACGCTGGCCGCAGTCGGAATGCCCCAATCCCAAAAGGCTTCGCCCAGATGACGCAACGCGCGATTGCGAATCGTTTCGACTCCCACCCACGAAGTCCCGCCTGCACCCGAAACATCCACCCAGCGAACGCCCGCCGCCGCCAGCTTCGCGCCGCTTTCGCGCGCAAATCCGCAGCCGGTTTCTTTGACAATGATTGGCAACGACGATTCATTCACCAAACGCTGAATCGTCGCCAGCGAACCGCGAAATTCGTGATCGCCGTGTTCCTGAATGACTTCCATTGCCGTGTTCATGTGGACGCACATCGCGTCCGCGCCAATCGTTTCGCCCAGGCGGACAACGTCCAATGAGGCGAGTTCCCGTGCTTGAGCAATGCCGATGTTGCCAAACAGCAGCACATTCGGCGCGACATCACGCACCTGGAATGTTTTGGCGGCTTCGGGGTAACGCAACATCACACGCTGGGAACCGACGCCGAATCCAATGCCCAGTCGGTCAGCCAGCGCGGCAATTGCACGGTTAAAGACACCGACTTCTTCCGCGCCGCCGGTCATTCCGGTAATGACCAATGGATACCGCAACCGTTTGCCCAGAACGTCCACGCTGAGGTCAATGTCGTCCAGTGCGGTTTCGGTCAACGGTTGATGAATCAATTCGACCGCTTCTAGCAATGTGGTTTTGGTTCGGAATTCGACTTCGTGATGGGCACACAGCTCAAAGTGGCTGAGTTTGCGATTGATGATTTCAGTTGGGACAGTCATTTGATAAAGCAGTTGATTACTTGCCGAAAACGACAGCCTCAAGTTAAGTTAGCCGCCGTTTGGATCAGTGCCGCGTTCGGAAGCGATACTGATTGGTGAAAACCGACATGATTATAGGCCTGACTTTCTGAATGCGTAAACACTTGCCCATTTTGCTGCTGCTGGCATTCACAGCCACCGTTTTTATTGTCACTTCTTTTCGACCCTCGTTGTTGGATGACGCTGATGCCACACACGCCGAAGCTGCCAAGGAAATGATCGAGCGCGATGATTGGGTGACGTTGCACGTTAACGGCATTCGGTATCTGGAAAAAGCGCCGATGCTGTATTGGCTGACGGCGGCCTCATTTCGCGTTTTTGGCTTCAACGCCTCTGCCGTGCGATTTCCGGTTGTCGTGGGAATTTTGCTGCTGGTTTTGGTCGCGTATGGGTTCGGCAGTTGGGCCTACTCCCAAACTGCCGGATTGTACGCGGCGGCGACATTGGCAACGTGTGTGGGGATGTTTCTCTTCACGCGCGTAATGATTCCCGAAGCAATTTTGACGCTGTGGTTCACACTGGCGCATCTTTGTTTTTTGCGTGGCTTTTTTGGCGAAGGCAATCAGAAGCGTTGGTATTACGGCTTGTATGCGGCAATCGCCCTGGCCGTGTTGACCAAAGGGTTGATCGGAATTGTGTTCATCGCCGGGCCGATAGGTCTGTTTCTGTTGCTGACGCGAAGTTTGTTTTCAGAACTCAGGCACTTGCGGCTGCTGACCGGCTCGCTGTTATTTCTGGCAATTGCGGCGCCCTGGCATTTGCTGGCCGGGGTTCGTAATGAGCGATTTTTCTGGTTTTATTTCATGAACGAGCACGTGTACCGCTTTCTGGGCAAACGCGTGCCGAAAGATTACAACCGCGTGCCGTTCGTGTTTTACTGGTTGATGCATTTGCTGTGGCTGTTTCCGTGGAGCATAGGCTTGCCACTGTTGGCGTCGCAAAAACCGGCCATCAATCTAAGAGCCGAGCGGCAACGACTGATTAACTT
>JAEUQP010001187.1 GCA_016789645.1 Acidobacteriota bacterium
GACGCGGCGGGTTACGTCACAGGCAGCACATTATTCGTGGATGGAGGCTGGACGGCACAATAATTCGTGATGCCTGCCCAATCAGGTGTGGTACAGTTGCGCCAAGCTATTCAGAACTTATATCAATACGAAAATTGGCGCGGTGGCGATGAACGTTTCTTCCACACATGAAGTCACGCGATTGCTGGTTGCTTGGAACAATGGTGACCAGGAGGCTTTGGCCAAACTGGTTCCATTGGTTGAAGCGGAGCTTCATCGTCTGGCCAGGTTATATCTCTCGCGCGAACGCGAAGGCCACACGTTGCAACCGACGGCGCTGGTCAACGAAGCGTATCTGAAGCTGATTGACTGGAAAACCGTCGAGTGGAAAAACCGCGCGCATTTCATTGGTGTGGCGGCGGAAATGATGCGGCGCATTTTGATTGATCACGCGCTGCATCGCCGCCGGCAAAAACGAGGTGGGCAGGTTGTTCTGGTTTCGCTGACCAGCGCTGGACAGGAAGCCAAGGAGCCTCCGGTAGACATTATTGCGCTGCACGATGCGCTGAACGAACTTGCCACATTCGATCCGCGGAAAAGCAAGGTTGTCGAACTGAGATTTTTTGGCGGGCTGACCGTCGAAGAAGCTGCTGAAGTATTGCAAATTTCGCATCGCACCGTTGAACGCGAATGGACGATGGCCAAAGCCTGGCTGTTGCGAGAACTGAGCAAGGAATAAAGCGTTGACTCCTGAACGTTGGCGACAAATTGAAAACATCTGCCACCAGGCGTTGGAACTTGATTCCGAACGACGCAGCGCGTTTCTCGCACACGTTTGTGCGGGCGACCAAACCTTGTTTGGCGAAGTCGAATCCATGCTGGCTGCGCACGGACGTGCGGGCGATTTTCTCGAACAAAACGCTCTGGAACTGGAGGCAGAGGCGCTGGCTCAGGAAAAGACTCGCGCTTTGCCCGCCCAGGAATTCAGTCATTACCGGATTCTGTCTCGCATCGGAGCCGGAGGCATGGGCGAAGTCTGGTTGGCGCGCGACAACAATCTTGAACGCAATGTGGCGCTGAAATTCCTGCCCGTCCAATTCACTTCGGACAAAGACCGGTTGCAGCGATTTGTCCGCGAAGCCAAAGCCGCCAGCGCGCTCAATCATCCGAACATCATCACCATTCACGAAATCGGCGAAGCCGAAATCGGCGAAGGTAAAACTCACTTCATCGCCACGGAATTTATCGAAGGCCAGACTTTGCGGCAGGTGCTGGCGAATGAAGAACTGAGTCTGAAAAAGGCGCTGGATATCGCCAGCCAAGCCGCTGCGGCTCTGGACGCCGCGCATCACGCAGGAATCATTCATCGCGATATCAAGCCGGAAAACATCATGGTGCGGCCGGACGGGTTGGTGAAAGTGCTGGATTTTGGATTGGCGAAATTGGACGCCCGGCGGTCTTTGCCTGAAGATTCCGTGGACACGTCGGCACAAACTCAGCCTGGAGTTGTCAAAACCCAACCCGGAATGATTTTGGGAACGCTGCGGTATATGTCGCCCGAACAAGCGCGAGGCCGTGAAGTAGACGCTCGGACGGACATTTTCAGCCTTGGCGTAGTGCTTTACGAACTGATTTCCAAACAACCGCTTTTTGCCGGAGAAACCACCGCCGACATCATCGCCGCCATCATCCACAAAGAACCGGAACCGTTGTCGGATTTTGCGCCCGACACACCCGAAGAGTTGGAACGCATTGTTCGCAAAGCATTGGCTAAAGACGCCCGCGACCGTTACCAAACCGCCCGCGATTTGCAGCTTGATCTGCAAACCCTGAAACAGGATTCCGAACTGAGTGCGCAACTGGCTCGTTTGCGTTCGTCAGGATCAAACCGTCTTTCAGGCGAATTGAGCAGGGAATTGTCGGATTCTTCCCGCGCCAGTTCGCCGGCATTTCGCCGCTGGGGAGTGGCCGGAATCGGGATCGCCGCATTGTTGGTCATTGCCGGACTGGTGTGGAAACTGGCGATTCAATCGTCGTCTCCGCTGCCGCGCCAACTGTCTTTCGACACGTTGTTCGGCAAAAAGGGCCAGGACAACTCGTTGTTAATGCAAAGCCGGTTTTCTCCCGACGGCAAGGATGTGGCTTATGCTTTGTCGGACGAAGACGGCAGCCATATCTGGGTGCGGCCAATCGGCAGCGATGGAGAAACGCAAATCACGTTTGGCAAATGGGACGACGACAACCCAGTCTGGTCGCCTGGCAGCGAAAAAATCGCATTTATTTCCACGCGCGGAAATCAGCTTGGCATCTGGACGATTTCGGATCGAGGGGGAACGCCGACGCCGATCAAAACATTGGGCGACGGCCAGACGCTGGCCAATCGTGGCAGAGTGCGTATGGTCGCCTGGGCAAACGGCGGCGCGGCGATTTATTACGAATGGCAATACAACCTCTATCGTTTGGATTTGAACACGAAGGAAACGACGCCGATCATCCCGTCGAACCAGCCGTTTCAACAGCCGCAGGATTTTTCTCTGTCGCCGGATGAACAAGGCATCGTTTTCATTGCTCGGCAAAACGGCCAGTACGATCTTTGGCGAATGTCTTTGACCGCAGCGACGGCTCAGCAAGTGACGAACGATCCGGCAGTGGATCAACATCCGATGTGGCTGAACGATGCCAGTCTGCTTTACAACTCGACGCGCGGAGAAAAAACTCAGCTTTATTCGATTGAGACTTCCGGGAACTCTTCGGGCGGCGAACCGGTGCCGGTCTCAACAGCGAATCATCAATGTCAGTTGGCGGATTTTTCCAGCAAGGCCAATCGGATTTTGTGTTTTGAGCAACAGGATGATTCCGACATTCTGGCTGTGGATGCGAAATCCGGCGCGGAAACACAATTGACCAACGATTATGGATTGGAACTTTGGGCTGGCGCGTCGCCTGACGGCCAGACGCTGCTTTATCAGGCAATTTCCGGCGACCGTTTTGTCGGCGACATTCGTAAAGGGTTTCTGTTTACCAAACCATTGAACTCCAAAAGCAAAACGACGCGGCTGATTCCCGAAGACGGCTTTGACGCTCAATGGTCGCCCAACGGCAAGCGAATCGGTTTTTTGCGGTTGGCGGAACAAACGCCTCATCTGTGGACGATTGAGCAAACAGGCATTGACCTGAAGCAATTGAGTGCTGACAGCGTCTTTTTTGGCGGTTGGCGAAACAGCCCGCCTTATAACCGCTCGGAGGCCAGAACCTGGGATTGGTCGCCGGACAGCACCCGCATCGCGTACAGTTCCCGGCAAAATGGGGTGGCCAACATTTGGGCAAGGTCTCTGGACGGGTCTCAGCCGACAAAAGTCTCTACCAATGAAGACCCAAAACTCGTTTTGAAATGTCCGATCTGGTCACCTGATGGCGAGCGGTTGGCTTTTGTGACAGAAACCGACGCGCAATCGGCTTCCGGCAAACAAATGTGGAGCGTTTGGGTTGGTGAGCGGGGCCAATCCAAAATGATTTTTCAAACGGAAAACCGATTGCGGCTTCGTGGTTGGCTGGAAAAAGACCGACTGCTGTTGGCGTTGGCGGAAAATGTCGTCGGCAGCGGCTCGCAACCGACAACAGTCACGCTGGTCAGTCTGGCAGTTGTTTTTGGCGAGCAATCGGCTGGCAGCGAGCAAACTCTTGGGTTGCTGGCAGAAACGTATTTATCCAATGTGCAGCTTGTGCCGGACGGCAGCAAAATCGCTTTTGTTAAGGCGCAAAATCGGCGGCACGACATCTGGACTGCTTCGATCACCGGCAACCAGTTAAGCCCGCCCAAAAAGATTACCAATAACAGCGACCCGGATTTTCGATTTGCCAGTTTGACCTGGTCGCCGGACGGGAAAACCATTTACTACGACAAACAGACTCGCTTGAATTTGCTGACCACCAGCGCCGCATCCAACTGACTTCACCGCGAAAAGTTTTTGCTTGATTGGCGGGTTATCAGCTCGAATTTCGCCTTAGGAATTGGGCAAGTGAAAACTTTGCCTGATCTAAAAAAACAAACTCGCAGCGGGATGATTTTATTCACTGCTTAACCCCCAACAAGGAGAACTCAAAATGGCTCGTCAAATTACTTCTTCCCCCGGAACCCCGGCCGTGCTCATGCAACTTGAATTGGCCGTCTTTGCTTCCGGCGACCGAAACGTGGATCGCAAGACGCTTCAGCCTATGGCCGATGGAGATGAATCCCAAAACATTCCTTACATCAACGCCTTGTGCCAGACGTTTCAGGACAAACTGATCGAGTATTACAACGCAGGAGTTGATGCCGAGGATCGTTTGGAACGCCTGTGCGAAATCGGCCAGATGTTTCGGGAAACCAGCTTTACGAAAAACGGCCAAGTGTTTGGAGTGGCATCCGCTTCTGCTCATAAAACGGCACAAGAAGCTTATGAAATAGGAGCCGACGCCTGCCCGCCAGGCACGCAATGCGTTGACAGAACCTGCGTAGGGATTGGCGGAAAAAATGGTTGATGAATGATCATTTGCAAAATTCTATTCACGCTTTTATCCAAGCCGGTGGCCGCAGTTCGCGGATGGGCACGGACAAGGCCTGGCTGGAAATTTCCGGTCGCCCGATGATCGAACACGTGCTGGCGGCGGCTCAACCCGTCGCCGCCAGGCTTTCCATCGTCATCAACCAAACCAACCCGAACGCTGACCGTTACCGCGAACTTGCCGCCAAGTGGAATGCCCGGTTGCTATACGACCTGCACGATCACAAAGGCCCGCTTGGCGGCATTCACACCGCGCTGAAAGCATGTGGCGAACACGAATCGGCGCTGATCCTTGCCTGCGACCTGCCATTCATCACTTCTGAATTCCTGTCATTTCTTTGCCAACGGCATCAATCTGGAAATCCGCAATCCGCAATCCGCAATCCGCAATCCATCACGGTTCCGCAAGACAAAGAAGGACACCTGCAACCGCTTGCGGCGATTTACGAACGAGCTTGTTTGCCCGCAATTGAAGAACTGCTGGCGACGGATCGGCTGAAAGTGGATCGGCTGTTTGAACAAGTGCCAACTCAGCTAATTCCTTTTAGCAAGATCGCAAAGCTTGATGGTGCAGAGCAAATTTTCCAGAACATCAATTCCCCGGCAGATCGCCATAACAGTCATTGAGTTTGCTCAGCCTGCAACCAGTCGGCTAGACTCGCTGTTTCAACAACAACACAAAATTGTCTCTGTGGCTGACGGCTTTGATTTCGTATGGCAATTGATCGCATTACTGTGCGCGGCGCGCGCCAGCACAATCTGAAAAACATTAGCTTGGAAATTCCCCGCAACCAGTTGACGGTGATTACTGGTTTGAGCGGGTCGGGGAAATCTTCGCTGGCCTTCGACACGATTTATGCCGAAGGCCAGCGGCGATACGTCGAATCGTTGTCGGCGTATGCA
>JAEUQP010001189.1 GCA_016789645.1 Acidobacteriota bacterium
TCTTAACAGAAACATTCAGACTCAAAAAACGGCTTGATAATTGGCACTTGCCAACCTGTCGCGCCTGCGACGCTTAGTAATTTAGCAATGACTGTGCCAGCAAGCGATTTCCAATCTGCTCCAACGCAAACTCCAATTAATTGAAAAGGTTAGTTTCCTGCGAGCGACGCTGATCCTTTTTTCCGCTTCCAGAACCAAGCATCAAGCTAACGTTTTGGGATACCTGATGACTCTAATCGCCTACTGAATTACCCAAAGCGTCAGGTGACTGAAACGGCCAGCGTTCAGTCAGTCGCGACCAAATCAGGAAACAGCCAATTCCAACAATTAACGCAATCAGGCTGCCAATCTTGATCCAGTTGTCCAGTGTCAGATAGATGAACAGCCAACCGATCAGGGCCACAAAACTCGGGATGGGGTACAACCAAATACGATAAGGGCGATGAAGCTGGGGAGCGTTTTTTCTGAGCAAGGTCACCGCAACGATCTGCCCAACGAACTGCACCAGAATTCTCAGTGCGATCAACATATCAATCACTGTTCCCAGCGAGAAAAAGCTGCACACAATGGCGATCAATCCAATCAACAACAGCGACACATACGGGAAATTCTGGCGTGGATGCAGTTTGCTGAAAATGTTGAAAAAATATCCATCGCGCGCCGCCGCATATGGAATCCGCGAATAACCCAGCAGCAACGCGAAACACGAACCGAAGGCTGTCCACAAAATCATCAACGTGACGGCAATGGCGATTGGACGCCCGTAAATTCGCTCCATCATGATTGAGACGACAAAATCCGACAGCGGTTTGGTCGTTTCCGCCGGAACGAATTCGCGCCAGGGAATAACGCCAATAATCGAAAGGTTGATGAGGATGTAAATCAGTGCCACGGCTGCGACGCTGATAATGATGGAACGGGGGATCGTGCGACCCGGATTTTTGACTTCATCGCCGATATAACAGATGTCGTAATAGCCCAGATAATCGTACACACCAACGCGCGAAGCTGCGCCAAGCCCAAACAGAAATCCGGTCGAAAAGTTGAACGCTCCCGGTGGAAAGTCGAACGCCAGTTTCGGATCGAAGTGCATGGCTCCGGTGACGATGACCATTCCGGTCGTCAACAACGTGCCAATCCACAAACTGACGGTGATTTTGCCGATGTGGGTGATTTGCCGGTAAAGCAGCGCAATGTTGATCGCTCCGATGGCGATGACGACCAGGTTTTTTGACGCATCCGGCCAGATGTAATTCAGATACTGAGCGAAACCGATGTACCCCGATGCGATTTCAAAAGGACCGCTGACGATGAATTGCCAAATGAACAAAAAGGCCATCAACCGGCCAAAGGTTTTGCTGCCGAAACCTTCGCGCAGATACAAGTAGCTGCCGCCCGAACCTGGCATCGCCGCACCCAGTTCGCTCCAAACCATTCCATCTGGAATGACGATCAAAACGGCAATCAGCCAACCGAGCATCGCTTGCGGGCCACCCAGCGCCGTCATCAGCAATGGAATCGTCAAAAACGGCCCGATGCCGATCATGTTCGACATGTTCAACGCCGTCGCTTGCAGCGTGCCGAAGCTGCGAATCAGGTGCGGGTGGTTTTCGGTGGTCGGTGGTTGGTGGTCGGTGGTCGGTTGGTTCATTGTTCATCCAAAAGGTCTAAGAAGTTGGTCAAAATGCGTTCAGTGATTCCCCAGATCAACCCTTGTTCGGTTGGATACGCTGGCCATTTTTGCCAGACGCTGCCCACTTGGCGGCGATATTCGCCTGATGGGCCTTCGCGTTTCAGCCGCCCGACAGAAACCCAAAAAGCCGTGGCGACTTCGTGACTGAATTGAAAACTCAGTTCCGGCGCAGCGATGGCGACCAGCGGCGTGATTTCAATTTGCGGCAGTCTGGGGTTTCGTGGCGCGATCAATGGCAATTGGCCAATGAATTCTCCCACGCTGTGCAGATCAATCCCGATTTCTTCGTGAGTTTCGCGCGCGGCGGTTGCCAGCAAATCTCGGTCATCGGCTTGCGCGCGTCCGCCTGGCAAAGCCAGATTGCCTGACCACGGGTCGCCTTCACGCTCAGCTCGTTTGATGATCAGAGCTTCGGTAGCGCCGTTCAGTTCGCGCAAGATCAACGTGACGGCTGCTTGCGGAATCCGTTCCGGCTCAATTGCCAGTGCGTTGAACGATGCAAGCCGTGCAGTCAACTGGCGGCGGATGCTGTTGAAATCACTCATTGCTTTAATTGTGTTGGATACTTCGGAAGAAAAGCATTGCCAGAATAGTCATGCCTTTCCATCAAGTCAATTTTTCGGTTTTCTTGACAGCACGTGGCAGCTACGTTTTGATGCGATTGCTAATTCATCACCAAT
>JAEUQP010000001.1 GCA_016789645.1 Acidobacteriota bacterium
CGGCCCCGTCGGCCTGAACAGCCAATACGCAACAGGATTTGGCGGTTTGTCCGTTGAGCATCACCGTGCAAGCGCCACAGATGGACGTTTCGCAGCCAATGTGCGTGCCGGTCAGCCCGATCACATCGCGGATCAGATGAATCAGCAAAAGACGCGGTTCGACATCGGCGTCGTACGTTGTGCCGTTGATGGAAAGAGAAATTTTCACGCGATTACCCCTCAGGAAAAGTAGCGCAACCTGCTGAGGCTACGCCGGTCTGACAAAGGATCATGGAAGAGTTCACGCCACCTTGTCAGGATGCGTTTTCTTCGCCGCGAGCATCAAGAAGCAAAAAGGATCGAAATAATTGATTGAACTTGAGTTGGTCTGTGACCACGACCGTTGTAAAGCGCGCGAAATTTAACACTTGCCTGAAATCCTTTCAATGAGGATTTCGCCACCGAGGAATTTTCAAAGCCTTCGAACGAGCTGTTCCAGATGCGTTGTGATGGTTGATGCTTCGGTGTCAGGCGGGAATTGAACAGGTTCGCCGAAAGTCACGGTCACAGTGCCGGGACGCGAAAAGTATCGCCGCTGTTTGGTCAGATTGAACAAGCCTTCGATTTTGATAGGGACAACTGGCAAGTTCAGGTTTTCGGTCAGCAATCCAATGCCGGACATAAACGGTTTCATCTGGCCGTCGTTGGTCGTGCGACCTTCGGGAAAGACCAACACGCTGAAGCCCTGATCCGCCGCTTCACCTGCATAAGAAAAGCTGCGCCGAAATCCGCTTTTTTGCGGCAACGGAAATACATTGAAGACTGTGACCACCAGCAAATACTTGATCGGATCGAACAAGCGGCTGACCCAATTTGATCCTTCGCGCCGCTGACGGATTGAGCGAAGCCGTTCGCCTGCCATTGCAATTGCCAGCCGATGTTTGAAGCGCCACGGCAAGGCAAAGAGAATCATTCCTGGATCCACCATCGAAATGTGATTGGCAATGAACAGCAATGGTGTGGATTGTTTGGGCAGCTTTTCGCGTCCGCGAACGCGTGGCCAACACATCAAATAAACAAAAGGAACGATCAACAGGCAATACAGCGCCGAGCGCAACCATGTGATTGGCCAACGCAGCGCCCACCTTGGATAAGGATATTGAGAGAGGCTTTCAGGATTTTGGCCAGCATCTTGACCAACGTTTTCGCGCGAACGGTTGCCAGCAGCAATCATCCGTTCCAGGTCGCTAAGTTTGGTGTCGGGCGTCAACGCCGCTTCATCGAGTTCGATTTGATACCGATCTTCAATCGCGCTGAGCAACGCCACGCGCCCCAGCGAATCGAGTTTGCTCAAATCTTCGCCGCCGAGTTTGGCCACGATTGCCGCCAGCGAACCAGTGGGCGCGAGCGCAGCGGAATCAGCCCGGTCGTTATTGCTCCCGGTTCCAGAGCGGCTGACGAAGTCTTTGACCAGTGGTTTGCGAATTTTCTGCGTCGTCGTGCGTGGGAAATCCGCGTCCGGCCAGACGAACCAGCGACGAATCTGTTGCGACGCGTTCAATTCTGCGTTGGCGCGTTTGACGACAGAGGATGCGTCGGCGTTTTCGTCACGCAAAATCAGCACTGCCATCGGCTCAGGTCCTTGCGCGCCTTCAACGCCAATGACGCACGCGGCGCGAACTTCTGGCTGATGAGTCAGTGCCAGTTCCAAATCATCCGGGTAAATGTTCAATCCCGCAGCCGTCACGATGACATCCTTTTGGCGACCTTTGAAAAATAGATTGCCTTCTTCGTCCAGAGCAGCCACATCGCCGGTTTTCAACCATCCTTCACCTTCCGGCATTTTCTGCACGCCGTCGCGCCAATAACCGGCGGCGACGTTTTCGCCGCGCACCAGAATTTCCCCACCTTCGCCAAGTTTCACTTCCTGACCCGGAAGCGTTTTGCCAATCGAACCGCGACTGGCCTTGAACGGATGATTGACGCTGACCAGCGAAGCCGTTTCGGTCATGCCGTATCCTTGCACTACAGCGAAGCTCAGTCGTTGCCAGAAATTTTCAGTTTGTTCGTCCAGCGTGGCTCCGCCGGAAACAAACGCCAGAAATTTCCAGCCGAACAACCGATGCACGTCGCGGAATCGCCACCAGCGCAGCAAAAAGTGTTTGCCATCGGCTTCAGTAAACCGTCGGTGAAAAGCTTCCAGCTTGCCGCTGGCTGCGAAATCGCGTTCGAGCTTTTCGCGCAAGGTTTCCAGTTGGCGCGGCACGGCGGCGGCAACCGAAATGCGTTCGCGTTTGATGGTGGCGATGATGTCTGCCGGTTTTTGCGAATGGCTGAAAAAGACTTCGCCGCCCAGCAACAGCGGAACGAACACGCCCATAAACTGGCCGAACACATGGCTGAGCGGCAGCAGGCACAGAAAACGCAGCGGATGAAAAGGACGTTCCATCCACAAATACTTTTGAATTTCGGTTTCCAGCGGATTCAGATTCGCCAGCAGGTTGCGATGCGTCAGACACACGCCTTTTGGTTCGGCAGTCGTGCCTGAGGTGAAGATGATTTCCAGCAAATCGTCTCCGGTGATGTTGTCCGGAGTGAAGGGTGTATCGGAATGCTGTGCGATAGCGACGTGGAGTTCGTCCAATCGCAGGGTCGGCAAATGGTCGGTAAACAGTTTTTGTTGAGAGGAACCACACAAAAACAGCTTGGCGCGGACTTGTTGCTGAACGCGCGCGGCGAAATCGGGGGCGCTTTGTTCGTCGAGTGGAACCACGACAACCCCGCGCAACGCACAGCCGAAAAACGCCGCCACCCATTCGGCGGAATTTTCCGCCCAGATCAGCACGCGATCGCCCTTTTGAATGCCGCGCGCGTCCAGTTCGCGCGCAAAGCGATATGCCATCTGTGCCAGTTCTGCGTATGTCCGGCGAACCACGCGCAAACCATGTTGTTCGGCAAAGACGGTTTCCTCGCCTCGGTCCAAACAATCGTCCAGAAATGTATGAATCGAATTCCGCATGCTGATGCCAACAACCAGTACAAGCTAAACAAAAAAGCCGATGGAGATTTTACACCTCCACCGGCTTTTGAATTGAATGATTGTCGAGATGCGAAATTTTGCGGCTCGACGTTGGTTGTTAGCAGCTCGGCGGGAAGACCGGGATGACGTAGCTCATTCCGTTGTTCAAAGTCAGGTGGTGCAGGTTATGCCCCTGATTGAACGCTCCGGCGGAGCTGGCCGCGTTGCTGTTGAGGTTGATTGCC
>JAEUQP010000002.1 GCA_016789645.1 Acidobacteriota bacterium
GTTGTAAGAAGCGGCAGTCAAGGCAGCGCCGACGGCTCCGCGCGCTGAGTTGACCAGAAATTCCCGGCGATTGTTGTTTTCCATACCTTTGATTCCTTTTCTCTAAAGTTAGTAGATCGATCCGATTGATGAAGTCAGCGCACCATTCGTCGCTGAAATGGTGTAATTCGTTCCACCGCTTCCGCTCCAGTTTGAAAGGTTGAACGTTGCGCCGCCGCTCATCCTGAAAACCGAAAGATTGTTGAACGTCAGTGGCGTGCGCGATTGGCAAACTTGCGGCGCACCAGGAGTTCGCAAAAAGTACGCGGTGTTTGTGCCGCGCAACGAAGCATTGCCGTTGGCTTCGACGACGACAGCAGTCTGACTGTCCACGGCGATGGCTTTGACGGGCGAAGTTGTCCAGCCATCCTGAATCAACCGCGCCAAAAATGTCACCGTCCGTCCCATGCGGTCGCGTTCGACAAAATGACTGTCAGTAATGATGCCCGCCATCAGCGGCAACCCCAGAAATTGGCGATCCAATGCGACGCGGCGATTGAATGGATCAGCCAGCGCATCGGCGGAAGTCACCGAGCCGTTTTTTGCTGAAAACATGAATTCGCCCAACACCGCCAGCCCGGCGCTGGTTCCGCCAACCGGAACTTGCCGAACGTTAGCGACATAATTGATTGCGTCTTCGACCTGAGTATCTTTCCAGAAATTGACGTAATCCCATTGATCGCCGCCCGCAATGAAGACGGCTTCGGCGTTGCGGATTTTGTTCACGACAAAGGGGTCGTTTGCGCCTGTGCGGCTTTTGATGATCAGCGTTTCCACCGAATCCAACGCACCAAGCCCGGCAATGTACGGGTTGTAAGCGTCCGTGCCAGTGGCGCGAATGACGACGAAATCTCCACCGCCGGATTTGCCGATCATCCACTGAAACGCTGAATCTACATCCGTGCCGCCGCCCATCAACATCAACCCGTAGCTGGTTGGCGTCGTCACGTCATTCGAATTGCCGACGACAAAGTAATCGTAATTCTTCCCTGCGGCGTCTGTTGATTGTTGACCGCCAACAATCGCGACAGCCAACAGCAGTGCCATTCCTGTAAGCACACTAAAAATCTTTTTCATCAAATCACCTCCGCAAAAATTTTATGCTCGAAAAAAGACTTGTGTTTATTCATTTGGGTTTATGCGGCTGAGATCGCGTTCGATGCTCGCCGCCAGTTGAGTCTGCCCCATCGCCTTTGCGCTTTTCAGCGCCTGGCGAAGAAATTGAATTGCTTTTGCGCGGTCGCCTGCTCGCGCATAAGTCGCGCCCAGCGCATAAGTGAACAACGGTGTCTGATCGTCTTCGGGCGTCAATGTTTTCTCAAATTCGGCGATGGCTTCGGGCAGTTTGTCCTGATTGACCAGAATCCGTCCCAGATGAAAATGCGCCATCCGATGGCCAGGTTTATTGCCAATTGCCTGACGATAATGGGCGGCGGCTTCGTCCAACCGGCCTTCGCGTTCGATAATGACGCCCAGGTTGTAATGCGCTTCGGCATTGAACGAATCCATCCGCAAACACTGCTCGAAGGCCTTTGCCGCTTCCTGCGGACGATTCTGCATCACCAGCATCACGCCGAAGTTGTAATGACTATCGGCCATGTTCGGATTGATGGTGATGGCCGCCTGATAATGTTTTTCGGCTTTGTCGAATTGTCCCGCACGAGCGTACAGCGAAATCAGATTGATGTGCGCTTGCACCAGTTGAGAATTAGCTTCGACGGCGCGTTCGTGATCGGCGATGGCTTCGGCCAGCTTCCCTGCAGCGTCGAACATCACGCCGCGTTTCAATAATTCCGAACCGGCGGCGTTCAATTCAGCAATCGCCGTCAGCAACGGATCGTTGATCGGAGGCCGCGAATCCTTGAACTGCTGCGATAGCGTCAGATGCTCTTGTGCGTTGGCTGTCTGCCCCAGGTTTCGCAATGCCATTCCCAACGCATAATGCGCCGCGCCATATTGTGGGAATTGTTCAACTGCTTTTTTGAACAACGCGGCGGCTGCCGTGTGATCGCCCGCAGCGGATTTGATCCTGCCCAATCCGTAACTCGCCTGAGCAAAGCCAGTGACCTGCTCATAGAACTTTGCAGCTTCG
>JAEUQP010000054.1 GCA_016789645.1 Acidobacteriota bacterium
TTCGATTTCGATTTCAGCGGCTCCAGCAGACGCCGCAACTAAATCGAAGCAAGAAACTTTGAGACAGGATGGACATGATTTTTTTCAGGATGAACAGGATTCAAACCAAGTTGGAACTTGATTGCTATTGATGATTCTGTAAATCCTGCCGAAAATCTTGTTCATCCTGTCAAAAGGGAATGTCCCAATGTTGCTTGCTCTGATTTAGAAGTCACAAGATGGAATTTCAGTCTGCCCTGAAATTCATCCAAACAGATTATCGGTAGGCGGAAACACCTGCACGACAATCAAAAACCCCCTGATAAGTTTGAAAAGCCGGACAGGATAAGCAAGCTTGTCGCCTGAGTTTCGACCCGGAATTCAAGCGTATCCTGTCCACTTCCCCACAGGAGGTAGAAAAGATGACTCGACTCCAAACCATGGTTCGGTTGCTGATTGTTTCGGCAGTGATGTTGGCGTTGCTGTCGCCGCTGGCGAACGCGCAAAACACCTTCACCCCCAAAGGCAAAGGCTTCAACGACGTCGTCAAATACATCGAGAAAAATTACGGCGTCAAGAAAACCAAAATCCCCATGCTCGGGTTGGCGAAATTCGCCATCTGGATGATTCGCCCGGCGGGCGTCAAAGGTTTCAAGCTGGCGGTGTTTGAAGATCAGAATTTCGCATCGCGGCCCGAATCCATTCCCTTTTCCCAGGTCATGCGCCAGTCGTTCAACAAAGAATGGGCGCCACTGGTGCAGATCAACTCCAAGCGCGACGGGTTCACGCGAACATTCATTTACGTCCGCCAAACCAAAAAAGATGTCGAGTTCGCACTGGCCATGTTGGAAGAGCGCGAAGCCGTGGTCGTCCAGGCCAAATTCAATCCCGACGCCGCCGCGAAGTTTCTGGAAAATCCGAAAATCATGGGCGTTTCGCTCGGCGGTTCGATTCGCGGGAATGGCAACGGTAACGTCACGACGACCAATCGCCCAACGGCGTCGCGTCCTGCTCCGCCAGCGTCTGCGCCATCGCGGCCAACCGCCAACGGCACCGACGATCTGACCGCGCTTGATTCGACGGCTCAACCGGCAACACGTCCGGCAGTGGCAACGAACGACGAAAATAATCCTCCGTTGCCCGCGGAAACCAAAGCCGCCACGTCAACCGCGTCTGCCGAAGTGAAAACTCCGCCGCGCGAAGACACGCTGCGAATCGAAACCCGATTGGTGAATCTGAACGTCAAGGCGTTGGATAAATCCGGCCAGCCGATCACCAACCTGACCCAGGCAGATTTCGCCATTTTTGAAGATGGCACCAAACAGGAAGTCGCGCACTTCAAACCGGTCAACGCGCCCGTCAATTTGATTTTGCTGCTTGATCTGAGCGGCAGCACGCAGAAAAAACGCAAAGGAATGATCGAAGCCGCCAACCGATTTATTGATTCCCTGCCTGCGGGCGACAAGATTTCCATCGTCGCGTTCACGCGGCAATACAAACCGCTGACGGATTTCACCGCCGACAAACGAGCGCTGAAAGAAGCCGTCAAGAAGATCAACAAGATTGGCGGAGGCACGGCGTTTTACGATTCAACGTGGAAGGCGCTGGATCAACTCAGCCAATTGACCGAAGCTCGCAAAGCGATTGTCGTGCTGACCGACGGCGAAGATGAATCGCTCATCAGCGACCGCGAAACCAAGCACACATTTGAGGATTTGCTGGGCCGCGCTTCGGAAGAAGACGTGACGATTTATCCGATCTATTTCAGCCCCAGCAATCACATCAACAAGCTGGGCGTGTTGTTCGGCGGCAGCGGCGGATTCACGGGATCGAGCGTAGGCAAAACGGCTCGCCAGCAGTTGGAAGACCTGGCGGCGCAAACCGGCGGCGAAATCTTCAGCGCGCAGCGCGAAGAAGACCTGGAAAACGCTTACAGGCTGGTCGCCAATGAATTGCACACGCTCTACAGCCTGGCGTATTCGCCCGACAAACTGAAACACGACGGCCAATTCCGCAAAATCAACGTCAAAGTGACGCGCGATGGCGCGGTGGCCAAAACCCGGCGAGGCTATTTCGACAAATAAAACAGCAGACAGGGTTCACAGGGTTTTTCAGGATTGGCTTTCATCCTGTTGAATCCTGTAAATCCTGACGAAAGAAAAAGAATGGCAAAAAGAAGTTTTATGGAAGCTGTGAAGTCAGCCAAACGAATGATGGCACTGGCGGCGTTTTTGCTTGCTGGTTTTGCTGCGGCTCAGGCGCAAGACGCGCGCTTGCAATTCAGTCAGTTGGACAGGTTGGCCTCGAAAGCCGACAACGTCGTTGAAGTGTCGCTGGATAAAAACCTGCTGCAAGTTGCCGCGAAATTCTTGTCCGACAAAAATCCGCAGGAAGCCGCCGTCAAAGACCTGGTGTCAAAGCTGGAAGGCGTTTATGTCCGCGTGTTCGAGTTCGACAAATCCGGTGAATATTCGCTGAACGACGTGGAACCGATTCGTTCGCAAGTCAACGCGCCCGGTTGGTCAAAAATTGTCGGGGTGATGAGCAAACGCGAAGGCCAGAAAGTGGATGTTCATCTGCGCATGACCAACGGCGGTTTGATTCACGGATTGCTGATTCTGGCAACGCAGCCGCGAGAATTGGTCGTCGTCAACATCGTCGGCCCGATTGACCTGGAAAAACTCAGCCAACTGGAAGGCCAATTCGGCATTCCCAAACTCGATCTGGACAAAAGCAAAGCCAAACCGCGCCAATGATTTTGAGTTCTCAATGTTGAATTTTGGATTGGAGGAACGATCAGCCATTTCCTCCATCCAAAATCAAAAATTCAAAATCCAAAATTCCCAAATCCTCTTTCCGCAATTAGAATGCGCGCATGGCTGACGAAACTCTGGTCATCGAAACTCCCGAACACGTCGAACTCCATTTCGCACTGGCGACGATGGGGAACCGGTTCATTGCGTGTGCGATTGATCACGCCATTCAGTTTTTGGCGATCTTGGCTACGGGATTTCTGGCCTTGCAATTCAGCAGTGGCGCGCGCAAGGTCGGTGACCGAGTGGTCGAAGGATTCAGCCAGGGCACGTTATGGATCATCGCGCTGGCGATTCTGGTCGCGTTTGTGTTGTTTTTTGGCTACTTCGTGTTTTTCGAAACCGTGTGGAGCGGCCAGACGCCCGGCAAACGCTGGTTGAAATTGCGCGTGATTCAGGAAGACGGACGGCCAATTACGTTTTTTGCCGCGCTCAATCGCAATTTGCTTCGGTTGATGGACATGCAACCGGGCTTTTTTTATTCCATCGCCATCGTTTCCACCTTTGCCAGCGAACGCGCCAAACGACTGGGCGATTTCGTCGCCAACACCGTCGTTATCAAAGAGCGCAGCGCCGAGGCGCCGACCTTTGACGAGGTGTTTGAAAGCGAAGTCATTGATTCTGCCATGCGACGCATCGCCGACCCGGTAGACTTTCGCGGCGACGTGCGCGCGCTGGATTCGGCGGACATCCTGGTCGTCGAAAACTTTTTGCGCCGCCGGTACGACATTCCCGAACAACCTCGCCAATGGCTGGCCTGGCGCGTCAGCGTTCCCGTGATGGAAAAAATTCGACCCAGTTACGATCCGGCAACCTTCAATTACGAAGGCTTTCTGGAAGAAGTGCTGGCTCGGTACCGGGTGCAGAAAAAATACAACGACTGATTCCTGCTAAAAAATGTGAAAAACTTTCCTATTGACAGTATGTGGGGGGGGGCTTAGCATCCGCCTTCCAAAAACACAGTAAAAAAATCCCCCAAACATTCCTGCAATTTGACAGTTGATATTCCCGGTTTACCTCAACCGACAACCGTCAATCATTTCCCGTTGTTTCTGAATTTAGCTTCGTCATCAGGCAAAAGCGGTTTTTTGCCCCATCCTGTTTTTGCTTGAGAGAAAGTAAAAACCCTGTCATCACTGGCCGGTGACAACAGGGTTATGGCGACAATGCATTTACTGGATGAACAGAACCGATTGGTTGAAGTTGTCGAACCTGACCCGAATGGGGGCGGCGCAGTCGCCACAGGCGGAATGAAGACGAGTTATTCTTATAACACGCTCGGCAATTTGACGCTGGTCACTCAAGGCGATCAAACGCGCAGTTTCCAATACGACGCATTGAGCCGGTTGACGGCACAGAAGCTGGCCGAACGCGACGCCACGCTCAACAGCAGCGGCGTGTATGTCGGCGCAGGCCAATGGAGCGATGTTTTCAGTTACGACAATCGCTCGAATCTGATCTGGCGCGTCGAAGCGCGCGGCGTCAAAACCGTGTTCAATTACAACAGCGATCCGCTCAACCGGTTGCAATCGGTGCAATACGACACCACCGGCGTTCCCGGTTCGTTGTTGCCGAACATTCCCGCCGCGCCGACGGTCACTTACGCTTACCTGGCCACAGGCGATAAAACGCGACTGCAAAGCGTGACGATGAGCAACGGCATGGGCAATGAAAGTTTCAGCTACGATGTCGAGGGCCGCATGTCGCAAGCCTCGCAAACTTTCCCCGGACGCGAAAGCAATCCGCTGTTGACCAACTACCTCTGGGATTCGCTCGACCGCATGGAAAGGCTGACTTACCCGGCGCAACATAGCGTAGGCGGCGCGCGCAAA
>JAEUQP010000088.1 GCA_016789645.1 Acidobacteriota bacterium
TCGTCCAGCATCAACCGAATCAGCGCATCGAAATTCGATCCGTAGCTGAACGCCAGATGTCGCGTCACATCCATCGGCAAGTTGTAATGGCTGGCAAGTTGTTTCGCGGTTTGATCCAGTTCGACGCGGCTCATTTCGCCGCCACTGATGGGAACGTCTCTGGTCGTTCGGGTGTCGGCAGATTTGCCCAACCGTTTCAAGACCAGATCAATGCCGTGTTCGGCCATCGCGCGGTAGGTCGTCAGCTTGCCGCCGCCAATGGAAATCAATCCGTCGGCGGTTTCGATCATTTCTTCTTTGCGCGATACCTTGGTCGTGTCTTTGGCATTGGCGTAGGAAATCAGCGGTCGCAACCCCGCCCACGCCGAAATCACATCCGACGGATCGAGGTTGGCTTCGGGAAAATACGAATTGATGGCGTTCAGAATTTCCGCGACTTCGTCGGGTTCGGCCTGAGGAAAATCCTTGCCGCCGGAATAATCGGTGTCGGTGGTGCCGACGTTGACGCGACCTTCCCACGGCACGACGAAATAAAACCGATGACCGGTCAGCGAAGGAATCAACCACGCGGCATCCACGCGCAACCGGTCAGCGGCAATGGTCAGGTGAATGCCTTTGGCCGGGCGCAGCTTTTTCTTCAAACCTTCGGCGTTGCCACCATCCAGTCGGATCATGTCTTCCATCCAAACGCCTGTGGCATTGATCGTCACGCGAGCACGAAGTTCGATTCGTTCGCCGCTGAGTTCATCGCGCAACCAAACACCCTGGATTTTACCGCTGTCGTCTCTCAGGTAACGTTCGACTGTCGTGTAATTGGCGATGGCTGCGCCGTGTTGGTGAGCGGCTTTGATGATTTCGATGACCAGCCGCGAATCGTTGGTCAGCGCGTCGTAATACAAAAACGCGCCTTTCAAGCCTCGCGGGTCGAGTTGCGGCGCAAGATTCAACGCTTCTTCGCGGCTCAGCCGCCGATGTTTGGCAAAATTCTGTCGCCCGGCCAGCAAATCGTACAGGAACAACCCGGCTCGCATTATCAGCGGATGGTCGTAATTGCGACGCCGGTCGGCATAGATGGGAATGACAAAAGGAAAGGCTTCGGCTTGATGCGGCGCGATGCGCGTCAGCACGGAACGTTCCAGCAAGGCTTCGCGCACCAGCGCAAAGTCGAACTGTTCCAGATACCGCAATCCGCCATGAATCAGTTTGGTCGAACGGCTGGACGTTCCAGCGGCAAAGTCGCGTTTTTCGACCAGTGCCGTATTCAATCCGCGCGCGGCTGCGTCCAGCGCCAAACCTGCGCCGGTGATGCCGCCACCGATAATCAACACATCGAATACTTCCCGCTGAAACCGCTCAAGCGAGTCCAACCGCGAACGCCAGGAAAATTCATTCATACGTGTAACAGGATTTTGTGAGAATCTGGCTTCGCCTTTCGGCCAAAGCCACGCGTAGCATAGTCGCTGACCAATTCCTTGTCACTCGCATTGCTTGATTTTATCGGCCTGCTCAGGTACTTAACGGCCATCGTTTGCGTTGCGAAGCGGCACTTGATGCCGCGCTTGCTTCTGTCAGCCGAAACGTTTCGATCAAAAACAATCAACCATGAATTCTGGTGTCCCACAAATGAATGTTATGAAAACACGTATTTCGTTTGCTCGTTCCGCCATGTTGCTGCTCTGTTTTTGCCTGGCGTTTCCAATGGAAATGTTGGCGGAAATTTTGACGACCACGCCGGTAGAAGTCGCCCCTGCGACGATGGCGGTTCAACGTCGCAAGAAAACAACCCGGCGGCGAACCACATCCCGCCGCAGCCGTTCGCGCCGCAGCCGTTCGCGCGCCGCTGCTCCGCCGAAAGCGAATTTCGACAAAGTGATGTCGGAAAATCGCGCTGTGCTGACCGAAGCGACCGACGCCGAACAGGCCGGGCAGAAAATCGAAGAAAGCGTCATGCGCGCGCACGTCAAATTTCTGGCGGACGATTTGCTGGAAGGTCGCGGCCCTGGCGCTCGCGGAGGTTTGCTGGCGGCAAAATACATCGCGGCGCAATTCGAAGCTCTGGGGCTGGAACCCGCCGCCGATCAAAGTTATTTCCAGTTGGTGCAAATGATCGGTTCGCGGCCTGATTCGATGAACAAACTGACGATCAAAACCGGAGCCAATTCGATGGACTTCAAATCCGGTGACGAGTTCGTCGCCGGTTCCGATGTGGAGCAAACCGAAGTTGCGGTCAATGGCGACATCGTCTTTGTCGGATACGGCGTTCACGCGCCCGAAGCCAACTGGGACGATTACAAAGGCGTGGATGTGCGCGGCAAAGTCCTGTTGATGATGGTCAACGATCCTCCAGCAACGGCGACGGAGCCGAATCTGTTTGGCGGCAAGGCGCTGACCTATTACGGACGCTGGACGTACAAATACGAAGAAGCCGCTCGGCGCGGAGCTGCCGGAGCGATTCTGATTCACACCAATGAATCCGCCGGTTATGGCTGGAGCGTGATTCGCAATTCGTGGGGAGCCGAACGATTCGGTTTGTTGCCGGACGGCAACACGCCTGTGTTGAAAATGAAATCGTGGGTGACCGACGAAGCCGCTAAAAAGCTGGTGCAAGCCAGTGGTTTCGATCTGAATCAATTGCGGCAGCAAGCGGCTTCGCGCAGTTTCAAGCCGGTGACGTTGAACGCCAAAGTAGACACGACGTTGCGTATGCAAGTGCAGCGACTGACTTCGCCCAACGTCGTAGGCATTTTTCGCGGCAACGATCCGACGCTGAAAAATGAATTCGTGACGTTTTCGGCGCATTGGGATCATTTGGGCATTCGCCCCGATCAGCCGGGCGACAACATTTACAACGGAGCCGTGGACAACGCCACCGGCATTGCCGGCATTCTGGCAATTGCCAAAGCCTGTTCGGCGCTGACCATCAAACCCAAACGTTCAATCCTGTTCATTGCCACCACCGCCGAAGAACAAGGCTTGCTCGGCGCCGAATATTACGCGCACCACCCGCTGGTTCCGCTGAAAGACACCGTCGCCAACATCAACCTGGATTCGATGAACGTGCTGGGCCAAACCAGCGATGTCACGCCGCTCGGCGCGGATCGTTCAACGCTCGGCAAATTCATCGAAGAAGTCGCCAAGGAAAACAACGTGACCATCTCGCCCGACGCCCGCCCCGAACAAGGTTCGTTTTACCGTTCGGACCATTTCCCGCTGGCCAAAGTCGGCATCCCGGCGGTCAGTTTCAACTCCGGATCAAAGTTCGTTGGCCACAGCGAAAGTTGGGCTGCGGAACAATTCGCCGATTACAACCAGCACCGGTATCACCAACCCGCCGACGAATTCAGTGCGAACTGGGATTTCACCGGCATGGTGCAACAAGCCAAGTTGGCTTTTTTGATCGGATTGCGCGTGGCGAACGCGACAGAAACTCCGCAGTGGAACAAAGGCGACGAGTTTGAACGAGCGCGGCTGAAATCGCTCGGCAAGCAGTGAGCAAAAACTGTTTAGCCAGTTTCGTTCAAGGATTTTCGCCTTAAAATTCCTAATTTAATATAAATTCTTGAAACCCGCAAAATACGCGCTTTTCACATTCTCGCTTGTTGAGCGATAGATTGTGATGTTGGTAGTTTATGACTATGAGAGATTCGCTCTTTCAGCATCGTTAATAATGCTGATCGGGCAAAGTCTCCGATGCCCTTAATAAGATAATCATATTCTGGTGGGAAATTAGCCCTAGCTACATATTCCAAGCCGGCAATCGTGACTCCCAACAACAAGTATGTAGTGAACATGAACAAGTCTTGAAAGGCTCGCCTCCAGAATGGCTCTAGTTCTCTGAACTGCTTTTTGCCCCGTTGCTTGAACTTTTCCCAACCAGAACGGGACTTACGAGATATGCTGTTTTTTGTGGTTTTCATAGTCCCTCTCAGAAAAATGAGCGGGGACACTGTGCCCTTGCCCACAAACCACATATTGCTGTAGGCTAAGCGCGGATGAAGGGCACACGTGATCCCTTTGTTTACGGTTGTCGGTGTGGTTCCGTGGCGTTCAATCACTAACCACACCGATAGCTAATTTTGCTGAAGATCAATTTACTCTTCTTCTTCAGCAATCCATTGCGTGACTATGAGCGGATTGTCGGCAGCAATGTGAAGCCAAACAGTCGCGCGTAGCATCTCCCAATTGTTTACACCGACCGCCTGTGCTTCGCGAAGTGCAGACATCCGCTCTATATCTCGGCACGTGCAAGGGTGTTCGTTAGCCACAGCACAAGCCAATTTAACTGCCGCTTCAGCATGTTCTGAATTTTTTCCCTGTCGCATAATCGTCTCCGAGTTTGTGGGGCCGCATTTGATAGGTTAGGCAACGCATCAGCTAGCAGCCCAGAAGCCTAGCGCCTAATTAATATGTCAATGCTCTTGACTTTAGCACAGCGACTAAAACAGACGATAACCATTGCAATCCTTTTGTTACGTTTGTTAGCGACTTAGAAAAGATGCGATGCATTTACGAAAATCACATATAAATTCCGCATAAGTTTACTATTTTATGAAAACCACCCCGATGGCATCGTTGGTTTACCAGTTTACAAAACTACTTGCACAAGTGCCTTAAGCCTTACACGCACTGGAGTGCTACCGGAGACATCCATGAAATCGGACTCAAGAGATCTCTTTGCTGTAAGATTTAGCGATATGCTGAGAAAGTTGAAGAAAAGAGAAAATGTTGATGACAGAGATCTATTCGAAAAGCTTAAAGGTTACATAAATGACAAAGGGAAAAAAGGAATAACCAGAGGAGCGATCAGTCAAATCGCAAGCGGAAAAGCTCGCCCGTCATCAGGACTTGTTAAGGAGCTAGCACGTATTCTTAATGAACCTGAGGAGAAGTTATTGTGTGTCGCTGGCTATCCGCCATCAACTGTGCGTGATCTCTTATCGGAAAATCCGGAATTGTATTATGTGTTAATAGGAAAAGACTCGAACATTATCAGAATTGGCGTAGCTGAAATACTTTGGGCGGCTCCAATTTTTGCTGTGCCTCACTTGAACTACGATGAAAAAGTGAATACTCAATTTGAGTGTAAATTATATGAAACAGGCCAGGAAGCTATCAAAGCTTTGCTAGATGGCCAAGTACAATTCGCAACGGTTACAAGAGCAGCCATTGAAAAACTAAAAGGGCACAAAGGAACAGCAGAAATATACTATGTATTAGATTTTTTCACGTCTCGATCGGGAAGCTTGTATTCTTTATACAAACTTCGGAATGCTAAACAACACAAAGCCTTTGCTTATATTTCAGGCTCAGTAATGGAAGATGTAGCAAAGGAATACATGAAAAAAAATGATCAAATTTCGGTAATAGGAGCGAGCGGAGTTACTGAAATCAGTGAACGTATTATCCGGAATGAAATTCAAGGATTCTTTGGATGGCCGCCGTTGGACGATAAAGTAACACGAGAAATAAAAGCAAGACTTGAAATAGATGGCACGACGCCTGGTCAAATCGCTAAAGCTAGCTCATTTGCACAAGAAGATATCCCGATGCTTTCCGATTTAATACCAAGCTTGTATTTGGTCTCTACTAACAATGTAATCAGCGACATCGGCGCCGCCAAGTTAACGGATTTAGTATCGCGTATTCTTGACGCTAGAGAACAGCTTAATGGCGCGCCGAACAGGCGAGACTTTATTGCAAGCATACTAAGCAATTATATGGATTATCTCTCCGATAAAACGAAAGACAAACTTAAAATGGCAGTATTTGATGCTAATATTGAAGCGGATGCATTTAAGTTTATGATTGCAGAAAGAGGACACTGGGCTACAACATCCCAATGGCTAAGATGAAGGCCACAGACAAAGGCGAAGCAACGTATGAACGCGTCCGTTGAAGCTGCCTATCTTTTGACCACTGTACGCGTGAATGCCAACCATTCGACGCTTGGCAAATTCATCGAAGAAGTCGCCAAGGAAAACAACGTGACCATCTCGCCCGACGCCCGCCCCGAACAAGGTTCGTTTTACCGTTCGGACCATTTCCCGCTGGCCAAAGTCGGCGTTCCGGCGGTCAGTTTCAACTCCGGATCAAAGTTCGTTGGCCACAGCGAAAGTTGGGCTGCGGAACAATTCGCCGATTACAACCAGCACCGGTATCACCAACCCGCCGACGAATTCAGTGCAAACTGGGATTTCACCGGCATGGTGCAACAAGCCAAGCTGGCGTTTTTGATCGGATTGCGCGTGGCAAACGCGACAGAAACTCCGCAGTGGAACAAAGGCGATGAGTTTGAACGAGCGCGGCTGAAATCGCTCGGCAAGCTTCAGTAAATACCCCCAAAATACGGAACAACCTGAAATAACGGGAAAGACGAAATCGGCTTATACAGATCAGCCCCGTCTCTCCCGTTATTTTCATTTCTTCCGCTGTTTCAACCAGACTGTCAGGCGCCGGCGTTCGGATTCGGAGCAATCAGGAACGGAGCGAAGATCACTCCGACATTGACCGAATTCCCATTTCCGCCGCCAGCGCCTCCGGGACCGTTGATCGCTCCCCACCAATTATTGGTCGCATTTACGATTCCGGCATTAAACACGACGACTCCAGTGACATTGTTTTCGATGTTGTTGTTGTGAATCTCCGCCGAACTGCCGTTCGTGACAGCTATGCCTGCGCCTCCGCCAAGCGGGCTGCCGATCACGTCGCGCACAATGTTTGCGTCAACCGTCACGCCAGCACTTTGCGAGGTGATGATGATTCCGGAATTTCCTCCGACGATCGTGTTGTTGCGAATTATCGCCCCACTGGAACTTTTCAGGAAAATCCCCGAAACCGTGAAACCAGGAGCCTGTGCGTTATACGCGGCGGCAAATGCCACAGACACAAAATCCGAATTCCGTTCGATCAACAGCGATGGCGCATTGTTCACATCCATTCCAACCTGAGCATTCGTCAGATTGTTGGTCGTTACTTTCCCAAGACAATTGTTGATCAGCACTCCGTTTTTGACATTGCTGATTTGATTCCCGTCAACCTGAATCGTCCCGTCAACAACGGTAATCGCACTGGAAACCAGTTGAACGACAACGCCACCGCTGACGGCGCTGCCCGTAAAGGTATTTGACGAAACCCGCAATTGACGATTGGTGGTTCCGGCCACACCGTGCGCCACAACCGCCGTGGCCGTGAAGTTACTGAATTTATTGCTGACAATACGAAAATTGGCTTCTTTGGCGAAAACACTGTGCAACCCGCCGGTGAATGTGCAACGAAGAATCGTTCCCGTATGCGCTGCCGCTGCGTCTGCATCATAAAAAACGCCGATCTGACCAGAGGGAATTTTGATCGTAAAGCCGATGATTTGAACTGACCCCGAAGCATTGTTGACGAAAATCGGATTTCCGGTCGGTGGATTGATCGCCGCGTTGTTTTGCCCGATCAATTGCACGGCCTTGGTAATGACCAGATTTTCCTGATGGTCACCTCCATCCACAATGACAGTTCCGGCCTGCGGAACGGCGTCAATCGCGGCTTGAATCGTTGGGAACGTCCCTGTCTGACCTTGAATGGTAATCGTCCCGCCTTGAGCAAACGCGACTACACCACACGCCAGCAGAAACATCACAGCAACCAGCAATCGAAACATCATTGATTTCATGACAGTGTCCTCCTTGAATTGAACCGAGTTGTTGGAACGCCAACCAAACCACTCTGCGCGGTGCGCGGTTTGGCGGGTGTCGTCGCCGCTGAAGTTTCCGATGCTCTCAGCGGCGATGCGTAAGGTAAGAGAACCAGCAAGCTAAAAGATTTAGGCCGGGTTGAATTCTTTTTGAAAGATTTCTCAACAGTCAGCTCCGACCAATCACTGGGGTTTACGGGATATTCACCAAATAACCAGACACGGTTGCGGAATATCCAGCACTGCCGGTT
>JAEUQP010000110.1 GCA_016789645.1 Acidobacteriota bacterium
AATCAGGTGAAGACGGAGAGTGTGGGATTCGGAATCAATTAGTGACTTTCCGCAAATTACGATATGCAAAGAGCAGCGTGGGCGCTGCCTGCATTCTTGAAATTAAATCTGCAGTGTGTGGATTAGAAATGGCCGCCGCTGCGCAATGCAGGTCAGCAACCTGCGGAGAGATACCATGAAAGAACAGTTACCCAAGGAGATGGCTCCCTACGATCTATTATGTGAGGCGATCGAAGACTTCATTGCTTCAACCTACCAACGGGCAACTCCGGAAAGCGTCCCGCCTATGATCGCCTCGCTTGCCGAAATCAGGACAGCGGTTGAATCTGGTATAGACAATCTGCTGGACACAGGGCAACTGACCAGCAAGGGCTTCAGTACGATCTGGATGATGGGAGCGGCGCATGAATGGCTGGACGCTTTGCGCGATTGGGAAGATGAACATTTCAAGCCGCAACTCGAACTCGAGATCGAACGTCTGGCAACCTCTGAAGCCGAGGCTAGCGAACTATTGGAATCCAAGGCTGTAAAAAGAACCGGCGTAAAAAAGGCAACCAAGCCGCAGGCGGCAAAGAAAGCCGCGACGAAAAAGCGAGCAGGAAAGAAAATCAGATAACGTCAAAGGCTACGTCGCGTTTTGGAAGGGCGTGAGGGTCGAATAGCTGTTCGTCAGGCTTCGCTGATTCGCGCAATGGATTGAATCGGTTGGTTCAGCGATTGCGCTGAATGCACTTGCCAGTGTTTGTCGTCGCGCGCGGGGAAATCTTCGCGGTAATGGCCACCGCGGCTTTCTTCGCGCCACAGGGCGGCTTCGGCCATCAGGCGGGCGAGTGTGACAAAGTTTCGGGTTCGCCGGTTGATCTTTTCTTCCGCCAGTTGCGTCAATTCCGCGACGGCGGATTGCAATTCTTCGGCGCGGCGAAGCAAGCCGACTTTCCACCACATCAATTCCTGCACGCGAGCTTTGGTTCGTTGATCCAATCGCCAGTCAGACAAATCGAATTCAATCGGTTCGGATTCGGCTTTGGCGGGGGATGGCAATGCATCGCCGAGCGCGGCGGCTCCGGCGCGCGCGCCGAACACCAGGCCTTCCAGCAAGGAATTGCTGGCCAGCCGATTGGCTCCGTGAACGCCCGTACAGGCAACTTCTCCGGCGGCGTACAACCCCGGCAAGGTCGTGCGCCCGTGCGTGTCTGTGCGAACTCCACCCATCACGTAATGCACAGCGGGGCTGACTGGCAACAGGTCTTTGGCCATATCCAGCCCGTACCGCAAACACGTTTCAAAGATTTTCGGAAAGCGTTCGCGCAAAAACCCCGCGTCGAGGTGCGTCAAATCCAGAAACATGCAGTTCTGATTTGTGCGCTGCGCTTCGGCAACAATGGCACGAGCGACGATGTCGCGCGGAGCCAATTCGCCGCGTTCGTCATAACGTTTGGCGAAGGCTTCGCCGTCGTGATTCCGCAAAATTGCGCCTTCGCCGCGCAGAGCTTCGCTGAGCAAAAAGCGCGGCGCTCCGGCCAGCGCCAGTACCGTCGGATGAAACTGCACGAATTCCAGATCGCACATCATCGCTCCGGCAGCATACGCCATCGCCATTCCGTCGCCCGTTGCCACGCTGGGATTGGTGGTTTGCGCAAACAACTGCCCTGCTCCACCGGTCGCCAGCACCACCGCCCGAGCAAACACTTCTCGCCGCAAACTTTCGCTGGGATCAATGAACTGCACACCAACGCATCGCCCATTTTCGACCGTCAAGCCAATCGTTGCCGCATGCGCCGTCAGTTGAATGTTCGGATGTTTTTTTGCGGCGGCAATCAGAGCGCGAACGATTTCGCGTCCGGTGGAATCTCCGTGCGCGTGCAGGATGCGCCGCCGCGAATGCGCCGCTTCACGGGTGAAGGCCAGTTCGCCACCCTCGCGGTCAAATTGCGCTCCCCATTCGATCAGTTCGGTGATGTAACGCGGTCCTTCTTCGACCAGCACGCGGACGGCTGTTTCGTCGCACAACCCTGCTCCGGCAATCAGGGTGTCTTCGACGTGTAAATCAATTTCGTCGTCATCCGACAGCGCCACGGCAACTCCGCCCTGAGCATATTCGGTGTTCGATTCGTCCAACCGGTCTTTGGTCAACACGGTCACGCGACCGCCGTTGGCCAACTCCAGTGCGGCGCGCAATCCGGCGACGCCGCTGCCAATCACGATGAAATCTGTAGAAGTTTGCATATCAAGCCACAAAACGTTTAGACAGGATGAGCAGGATTTCTTTCAGGATTTACAGAATCAGAAACAGGGGTTGATGTGAAGCTGCCAAAGGCTCTTGTTGATCCTGAAAAAATCATGGCAATCCTGTTTTGCCCGCAGTTTAGCCGCCAATTGTCGTAAAGCGTATCCTTCTGTATTTTACGGTTTAGCGCAATTGACCGAAAAAACAACTGAACGCAAAAAATCTGACGATGTTCATAGATTCCCATTCTCATTTGGACGTGCCGAATTACGATGCCGACCGCGACGAAGTCATCGCGCGCGCACGCGCAGCCGGAGTTGAGTTGATGCTGGAAATTGCCGGCAGCGACGTTGGCAAAGGTTCGCTGGCACCGGGCTTGCGGCTGGCTGAAGAGCATGAATTCATTTACGCCGCTGTGGGCCTGCATCCGCACGAAGCCAGCCTGTACGACGCCGAGCTTGAGCAAACTTTGCTGGAATGTAGTCGCCATCCGAAAGTCATCGGCTGGGGCGAAATCGGTTTGGATTATTATTACGACAACAGTCCGCGCGAGGTGCAGAAGCAGGTTTTTTGCCGCCAACTGGAACTGGCGTTCGAACGGCGGTTGCCGGTCATCATCCACACGCGCGATGCCGAAGACGACACAGTTTCCCTTTTGCGCGAACACTGGGCGCAGGTTGGCGGCTCGGAAATCGGAGGCATCATTCACTGTTTCACTGGCACACAGGCGCTGGCCGACGCTGCTCTGCAAATGGGATTTCACATTTCGTTTTCGGGCGTGGTGACGTTCAAAACGGCGGAAGAGTTACGCAACGTGGCGCGGTCTGTGCCGATGGATCGGTTGTTGATCGAAACCGATTGCCCATTTCTGGCCCCGATTCCGTATCGCGGCAAACGCAATGAACCCGCGTTTGTCGTCGAGACGGCCAAAAAGCTGGCTGAGTTGAAACAAAGCTCCGTCGAAGAAATTGCCGACTCAACCAGCAGTAATTTCAAGCGGCTGTTCCATCTGACTTAGACACCGGAGATCACCCGCATTGACAATGGATTTGGCGACGGGTTACAAACTCTTCCCTACCTTATGCAGAATCACAGGCAACACAAGCTGAACAAACGCATTGAGCCGACCCCGATCAAGCTGTGCTGAAGTTGTGAAGATTCAACTTTCCATCAGCTTTGCGCGTGGTGGCTCTGGCAAGGTTTTGTGAATTATGGCGCAGCAAAATACATTCGACATCGTTTCTCAAATCGAGCACGCCGAAGTCGTCAACGCCATCAATCAGGCGACGAAAGAGGTGCAGACTCGTTTCGATTTCAAAGGCAGCAAAAGCAGCATCGAAGAAGAAGGCCAGGAAGCGATCCTGCTGACTTCGGACGACGAATACAAGCTGAACAGTCTGAACGACATTCTGCAATCGAAATTCGTCAAACGCGGTGTGCCGTTGAAGGGATTGACGTACGGCAAAATCGAACAGGCGTTGGGCGGCACAGTTCGCCAACGCATCACCCTGCAACAAGGCATCCCACAGGACAAAGCCAAGGAAATCGTCAAATTCATCAAAGACACCAAGCTGAAAGTGCAGGCTTCGATTCAGGGCGACCTGGTTCGCGTTGCGGGAAAAGACCGCGACGTGTTGCAGGAAGTGATTGCCGCCCTGCGTGCTCACGATTTCGGCATTGATATGCAGTTCACGAATTACAGATCGAATTGAGGCAGTTGCCGGTGATCGGTGATTGGGGATCGGTGGATAACCGACAACCGACAACCGACAACCGACAACCCAAAACTATGGCAACACTTGTATCAGCATCTTCTTCGCGCGAAGCGACCACCGCAGGGCGTATTTTCAGTTTGATTGCTCGCGACATGCAGCGCGTCGAGGAGGAATTCGAGCGGCAGGCCCGTTCCAACATTCAGATCATCGCCCACATCGGAAAATACCTGCACCAGACCGGCGGCAAGCGTGTCCGACCAGCGCTGGTCGTCCTGGCTGCCAAAATCTTTGGCGAAGAACTGGACGATTCGGTCATCAAAATGGCCACGGTCATGGAATTTCTGCACACGGCCACGTTGGTTCACGACGATGTGATTGATGGCGCAGAAATGCGTCGAGGTCGCCGAGCGGTTTCAGCACAATGGAACAACGAAATTGCCGTGCTGATGGGCGACTGGCTGTATATGTCGGCGTTTGAAACCGCGCTGCAACAGCGCAACCTGGCGTTGCTGGATGCGCTGACCGAAGCCACCCGCAAAATGACCGAAGGCGAATTGATTCAGTTGACGTTGATCGGCAACACGCGCATCACCGAAGAGCAGCATCTGGAAATCGTCATTCGCAAAACCGCCTACCTGTTCAGCGCCAGTTGCCGTGTCGGAGCGATTTTGCGCGGCGCTTCGCCGGAACAATGCCGCGCGCTGGCCGAATATGGATTGAATCTGGGCATTGCGTTTCAACTGGTGGACGATCTGCTGGACTTCACTTCAAACGTGGAAAAGCTGGGCAAACCCGTGCTGAGCGATTTGCGCGAAGGCAAAGTGACGTTGCCGTTGATTCGGCTGTTGCGGTCGAACCCGCAGTTCGCTCCGCAAGTCCGCGCCGCGATGGACGAACCGCCCGGCGAAACCGCTCGCGCCCGCGAAGTGCTTGCGATTCTGGCCGAATGCGGCGAATTGGAAAAAGCCCGCGACGAAGCTTATGCTTACGCCGCTCGCGCACAAGAAGTCCTGAAGATTTTCCCCGACAATCTGTACCGGCGGGCGTTGGCGGAAATTGCGCAATACATCATCGAACGCGACAGATAATCTCCAATTAAACAAAGAGAGATGAGAAGAATTCCCACAGGAACAGAGCTAGTGCGACCCTTTATGCCCGCGAAGGCATTTGATCTGTCCAAGCGATTTTACGAAGCTCTGGGCTTCGAAAAGGTTCTTGATGGAGATGTCGCCATTTTCAATACCGGCTCGGGTGGCTTCATCTTGCAGAACTATTATCAGAAAGAGTGGGCGGAAAACTTCATGATGCAGTTAATAGTGGACGACCTTAATGCTTGGTGGGAGCATATATCCGCCCTGGATTTGCCCGGACAATTCGGTGTGCCGCCGCCGAAAGCACCGGCGATGCAACCCTGGGGGCTTCGCATCGCCTACGTCGTTGATCCGAGCGGAGTGCTCTGGCATGTGGCGGAGCGCCGCAAAGACTTAATACAGGATTAGCAAAGATCGAGAGTTGTCTAACTCAAAGTTAGATTGCAGAAGTTATGAATGACGCAGCATTGGCGGCGCTTCAGCGGTCGCTCAGCGAATACCGAGAAGCGAAGCGAAAAATCCAACTCAAACTGGCCGACCTGGAAATGGAATCAGCCTCGCTGCGTTCGCAGCTTGCGGAATTGGACGCAATGATCGAACGCAATGAAACCGCGTTGCTGCGCATGCTGTTGCCGGCGGACAAACAATTTCAGCAACCGCGTGCGTCTGGCTTTTCCTTCGATCACAAAACAGATTCTTTCTCACCGCAATCGGATTTCGGCGAGTTCCGCTCGTCGGGCGAACCTGACATCGAAGCCGAAGTCGCCAAATTGGAACAATCGGAAAAAACCAGCAACGTTCGCTTTACGGATTTTCGCATTCCCCAGGCCGCCACCATTGTTTTGCGCGAAGCCGACGGCCCATTGCACGTCAGCGAAATTTATCGCCGGATGGCCGCCGGAGGATTTGAATTTCGCGGCCAACACCAACTGATCACGCTCGCCGTTTCTTTGAGCCGCAGCAAACGATTTCGCAAAGTCGCCCCCGGCACCTTCGATCTGGTTCCCGAACATCTGGCCGGAGCCGCTTGATTGCGGAATGCGGATTTCGTTTTCCAGGCTTTCTGCTCTCTTGATCTAAACCTATGACTGAAGCTCCTTTCCGCAATCACGAAATTGAGGTGAAGCTTCGATTCGACAGCATTGAACCGTTGACCGCAGCCGGAATTGTTCTGGAGTTGGAAACAGCCCGCCATTTTGAAGACAACTGGTTGTTGGACACCGCGAACAAACAACTTGGCGAAAAGCTGGCAGTGTTGCGCGTTCGGCAGACCGGCGATACCGGTTCCCTGACGTATAAGGAAAAAGCCGCTCCCGAAGAAACAGCGTCGCAATTCAAAAAGCGGTTGGAACTGGAAACCGCGCTCGCCGATCCGAAAAGCACACTGGCGCTGTTTGAACGCCTGGGATTCACCCCCTGGTTTCGGTATCAAAAACATCGAACCGTGTATCGCGCCGAATTGCCCAGCGCAACCCGGTTGCACGTGATGTTTGACGAAACGCCCATCGGCAATTTCATCGAACTCGAAGGCGAAGAAAACGCGATTGCCGAAGCCGTCAATCTGCTCGGCATTCATCGCGAAGATTATGTGCTGGAAAGTTACCTAGCTTTACAAATCGCCGATTGCGCCCGGCAAAATAAACCATTCAGCGATATGACGTTCCAAGTAGCTTCAGCAACCGACCACCGACCACCAACCACCAACCACCGATTATGAAAGCAATGATTCTGGCCGCAGGGTTCGGCACTCGATTGTGGCCGCTGACGATTGGCCGCACCAAACCTGCAATTCCATTTTTGAACCGCCCGCTGATTGGCTTCACGATTGATTACCTGCGCCGATACGGATTTGAAGACATCATCATCAACCTGCACCACGAACCGGATTCGGTTCGCCAACAAATCGGCGACGGGTCGCGTTTTGGCGTGCGAATTCATTATTCGCTCGAAGCGCCGGAAATTCTGGGAACGTCTGGCGCACTGGACAACGTCCGCGACCTTTTGAACAAAGAAACTTTCGCTGTCGTCAACGGCAAAATCATCACCGACATTGATCTGGCCACAGCGCTCGAAACGCATCGCCAAAAAAGCGCGCTGGCGACTTTGGTCTTGAAATCCAACGCCAAACGCGAACGCTTCAGCGAAGTCAAAATCACCGATGACCATCGCATCGCCGAATTCGCAGGCTTCCCGACTGCCAACCAACCACCAACCACCGACCACCGACCACCGTTAATGTTCACCGGTATTCACCTGATGCAGCCGGAGATTTTCGAGTACATCCCGCGCGGCGTGTTTTCCGATTCGGTCAAAGACGTGTATCCGGCGGCGATGGCGGACGGCAAAGTGATTGCCGCACACATCGCGTCAGAACAAAGTTCGTGGTTTGAACTGAGCACCTTGCAACGATATCTGGAAATCAGCCTGGAATTTTTGGCGCGCGAAGGCCGCAATGTGGTGATGGACGAAGCCTGCCAGATTGATGCGTCAGCGCGACTTGCCAATTCGGTGCTGTGGAAACGGGTTCGCGTGGAAGCAAACGCCCGCTTAACCAACTGCGTTGTTGGCGATGACGTGACAATTCCCGCCGGAGCAGAATTTAGCCACGCCGTCATCGTTCGCGCGGATTTGGCAGCCGACGGCGAACGTCCTGAAAAAGCTTTACCCGCAGAAGTCGTTGGCAAGAATCTTGTTGTGAAAATCGGCTGATGCTACCATCCGCCATCGTTTTTGAGTCGGAGTCAGCAGCGTGCGTCGCTGACTCAGCATTCCCCGCCCAACAGGACTGACCAAACAATTATGGCTGCTACACAACTTAACAATATCTCTGCGCCCGAAATGCTGCCGGGCGAAATGGCCAAAACCACTGGTGGCCTGAGTGAAAAGCGCGTCGTCATTTTCGCGGCTCGACATTTCGGTTTGCCCGTCAGCGAAGTGCTGTTCCAACCGCTGACGCCGGACGCTTCCGCGCGAAAGTATTACCGCATCGCGACCGCCAAGCAACCCAACGAAACGCTGATCGTCAGCTTGTATCCATCGCCGTTCAATCCGCACGACAATTCGTTTTTGGATTTGACCAAGCTGTTCGAACAGGCAAATCTGCCCGTGCCCAAAATCGTAGATGTCGCCGGAACCGAAGGCATTATTTTGCAGGAAGACCTGGGCGATGTCAGTCTGGCACAATGGATGAGCGATGCCGAAACACGCGGTGATGGCGCTGGAGCAGAAAATATGCTGCAGCGTTCAATTGAACTGATTGCACGCATCCAATCGGCAACGGTGTTGGCTTACACCATGAATTCCGTCGCCAGCCGATTGGCGTTTGACGAAGACAAACTGTCCTGGGAATTGAATTATTTCTTTGATCATTTCTTCGGCAGCTATCGTCAGCACGAATTCGGCAACGAAGAAGCCGAAGCGATCAAACGCGATTTGCAATCCATCGCCGCCGATTTAAGTGCGCGACCGCGAGCATTGACCCACCGCGATTATCACGCGATGAACTTGATGGTGGATGCTGGCGGAGAATTACGAATCATTGACCACCAGGATGCGCGAATGGGACCGGCGACGTATGATCTGGTTCCGCTGCTGGTCGAACGTCGCCTGCAACCGGTGGACGAAGCCTGGGTGGCGGAACATCAGGATTTGTTCCTGAGCTTGCGCGACAAGATGGGCTTGCCGAAAATCGAAGCCGACGATTTTCGCTACGAATTCGACCTGATGACGATTCAACGCCAATTGAAAGCCATCGGGACGTTTTCGTATCAAACGGCAGTCGTCGGACGCGGCGTCGTTTATGAAAAGTACATTGTCCCGGCAGCGGCGACTGTGTTGCGGGCGATGAGCAAACCGGGAATGAAA
>JAEUQP010000126.1 GCA_016789645.1 Acidobacteriota bacterium
TTGGACGGACTGCTGGAAGCAGGCAACCGCGCACGGTTAACTGTGTTGCGCCGAACAATCAGTTGGCAACAAACGGTTGGCGGGATTCGATGAATTTTGGGTTTTGAATTCTGAATTTTGAATTTACGGTAATCCAGAATCCAAAATTCAGAATTCATCATTTGCCAAGAGGAGTCCACTTCCCGGCTTGTTTTAATGCGAATTGCGGTTGCGTCAATTGGAACTGTTGTTTGAATTCCGGGTTACGTTGCAGAAAAAAATCGGTGGTGCGTTTGTCGGCAGTGGTGATTCGCCATCGGCCTTCTTCTTTGAGCAAGTATTGCTGCACGGAAACCCGCCCTTCTTTCACTTCTTCGCCATTCACATTGACAGCCCGTTTCAACCCGCCATAAATGACCGTATCTACCACGGCGAATTCTCCGCGCTGTTGGACGCGACCAATTTCCATGCGTTGGATGGTCAAAAATTGGTCGAGCCGTTTCAGGCTTTCCGCCAATTGTTCGCGCGTCGTTTGTTTCTGAAGCTGCGACGGCAGAAAATCGTGAAGCTCGACGTACTTGCGCGCCTTGAGCAAGGAAAAGAAGTTTTGGACAGCGCTGCGAGCGTCGGCGGATTTGGTCTGGGCTTGAGCCGTAAACGAAATGAACACCGCCACCAGAACGCCGCAAAGAAGTTTCCGTTTTGTCATTGATACCTCCGAAAAGATCGAACACCAGCAAGGATTCAAGAAAGCGAATGAGTAGTCAAACAGCGAATCAGTTTTCAGAAGTCATGAAGCGCGATTGGAATCATCGCGCAGAGGAAAATTCCCGTTGGTACATCAACACCGTCCGGTTGGATCAAACCGAAGCTGAATTCGACGCCACCGGGTTGAATGAAATCAACACGTTGATTTTGCCGGAATTGACCTTGATGACCGGCGGGCGGAATCCGCGCGATCTGAAGTTTTTGGAAATCGGCTGCGGCATAGGGCGCATGACCAAACATCTGGCTGCGATCTTTGGCGAAGTTCACGCGACGGATGTTTCAGGCGAAATGATTCGACAAGCGCGCGAACGGCTGAAGGATTTGCCGAACGTGCATCTGCACGAAACCAGCGGCGTGGATTTTGCGGCTTTGCCAAACGACTTTTTCGACATCGCCTTTTCGGCCTACGTCTTTCAACACGTGCCCAGCAAAGCCGTCATCGAATCGAACATTCGTGACGCGTATCGAGCGGTCAAACCCGGCGGCATCGTCCGCGTTCACACCAACGGCGTCGAAGCGCAAAGTTACGCCGAAGCTGAAAAAGACACGTGGTCTGGCGCTACATTTACTGAAAGCGAGCTTCGCCAATTGGCGCGCGAACTCGGCGCGCAACTGATCAGCATTTATGGCGCTAATACGATGTTTTGCTGGACGATGCTGCGAAAGCCAATTCTGTTTTTTTCATCCACGAAGGAACACGAAGACAACACGAAGAATTGCTGGATTAACTTTCATGCGCGAGCGGACAATTCAGTCATTCGAGAAATTCCGACGGGCGGCGATGATGCCTGGCTGTCGCTGGTGGCTTCCGGTCTGGATCGGGAATCGGTGG
This sequence comes from Acidobacteriota bacterium, assembly GCA_016789645.1. GTDB lineage: Bacteria > Acidobacteriota > Blastocatellia > RBC074 > RBC074 > RBC074. Next base: position 1,580 of record JAEUQP010000126.1, read on the forward strand.
ATGCGAATCATTTGAAGGTGAGCATCGGAGGAAAGCCGGTCGCACCGCGTTATGTCGGCAGACCGCGTCCTCATTTTGACGAAGCGTTGCGAGCGCGTTTTGGCGACGCGTTCGATCAACTAACGTATGTCGAAGCCAGAGTCCCGGCGGATTCGGTCAGTGGCAAAACCATCGTCAAATTATTGTTGGAAAACGGCGAAACTTCGCCTGATTACGAAGTTGAGTTGGTGGAAGCTCGCCCTGCTGCGCCGAAAATCGTCACCGTCAGAAACGGGTTTGATTACCAGGCGGAAATTCACGCCAGCGGGCCAAAATCGGTGCTGCGATTGTTTGTCGAAGGGCTGAGCGAG